>JAICEG010000509.1 GCA_025924295.1 Vicinamibacteria bacterium | reverse complement strand
CCACGACGCACGCGTCATCTACACCGACGGACGGCCGCCGCTGGCGTCGGCACATAAGCAATACATGGGCGAGTCGCGCGGGCGCTGGGAGGGCAACACACTGGTCATCGAGACGAGCAATTACAAGGAAGGCCCGCCGATGATCAACCTCGCCGTCGTCGGCTCGCCAGCCGGGAATCGTTTCCCGGTCAGCGACCAGATGAAGACGACCGAGCGGATCACGAGGCTCAACGACGACATGTGGCTCTACGAGATCAAGATCGAGGATCCGGTCATCCTCACTCGGCCGTTCACCGTCCGCTATCCAATGCGCAACGATCCGACGTACGCGTGGTGGGAATACGGGTGCCACGAGGGGAACACGATCGTGCAGTACTACAGCGAGACGAATCGCTACGAGCGTGCGAACCCTGCGGCCGAAGAACCCGCACAGTCCGCACAGGTCGCGGCCGACGTCGCCTCCGCCCTCGCGGGAAGATGGACGGGGCGACCGCGCCTCCTGACCGTCGACTACGACATCTTCCTGGAGTCACCAGGAACGCCGATGGCACGGTCCAGGGAAAGCTGATCGGCACCAATCTGAAGACCTTCCGTGGCAAGGTCGCTCCGATGATCGACAAGCCGCTGCGGGAGTTCACGATGAAGGATCGCCGGATGAACTTCGAGTTGCCCAACACTCAGCCCTGGACGTTTGCCGGCGAACTCTCCGTGGACGGCAGGTCTCTGACCGGTACGCTGAACAGCGCCCAGGGCGGCATGCCGGTGACGTTCAGGGAGCAGTAAACCCAGATCGTCGCGTCGTTGTCGTACTCGACAACATTCGGAGTCTCTACAACACCGGATCGATCCTTCGCACCGCCGACGCCTCGGGCGTCGAGCGCATCGTGCTGTGCGGCATCACGCCGCGCCCTGATCAGGGCAATAAGCAGCGACGCGCAATCGCCAAGACTGCCCTCGGCGCCGAGGACAGCGTGAAATGGGAATATCAGTCCGACACGAGCACGGCGTTGGCGAACCTCGCCGCGGAGGGCTACCAGGTCGTCATGGTGGAGACGGCCCCCGAAGCGGTCAACATCTTCGAGTGGGCCCCACGATGGCCTGTGTGTCTCGTGTTCGGCCACGAAAAAGAGGGTGTGTCGTCTGACCTCGCCGGACTCGTGGAGTCGGTGGTCCGGATCCCGATGCTGGGTCAGAAACGTTCGCTGAACGTCGCGACCGCGGCGGGCGTTGTCTTGTACGAGCTGCTCCGCCGCCGGCTACACGCCTGAGACTCGCTATTCGAGTCGCAGCCGGGCCTCTACCAATCGCTGGCGCAGGGTCGCATAACGCACCGACTGCACGCTGCCCTTCGACTCCACGCTGAGCGCAGCAGCGACACCGGCCGCTTCGCCCAACATCATGAACGTCGGCTCCATGCGAATGGAGCTGTACGCAACATGAGTCGCCGACAGCGTGACCGGGTTCAAAAGGTTGCGCGCATCGCTCTCGCGCGGCGTCAGCGATCGGTACGAGATCGGATACGGCGCATCGTTCGGAATCCGTCCGATGAGCAGCCCTTCGAGCAGCACCGCATCCCTCTTCTGACCGTCGGGCCACTCCGCCGGCGCGGCCAGGTACCGGTGATGATGCGCCGCAAGTGAGTACGACCCGAACGCGATCGGATCCTGAATCACCGGGCGCCGGCCGTTCTGCATGACGTCGTTCTCGTTCATCACGTACTGGCCCATCATGCGCCGGCCGACCCGCACGTAGAACTGATGCGGCCACCCGCTGTTGTTGGTGAATTCGTCGGCGCAGTAGCCAAAGCGTGAGACCCGTTCGCGCAGCGCAGCGAGGCGCGGCTCGGTCTGATAGGCGTAGAACAGCCCTTGGATGTAGTCGCGGTAGGTGCGTTGAATCTGCTCGCGCATCGCTTGCGGCTGGTCCACATATCCCTGGTTCAAGCCGTCGCCCGTGAGGTCGGTCGACAGCGTCAGCGAGCTGTTCAGGTCGTACTTGAAGTAGTTCTTGTCGCGTGACCGCGCGATGCGTGCCGGGTTGAACATCGACCGCGCGATGTCCTGATCCGGTCGAACCGCGGCCGCGAGGCGGGCGTGGAGCTCGTAGTCGGACGCTTTGTAGCTCCTGGGCTGTGTGAACGGGATGCGGTTGGTCGGATCATCCGTGACGCAGAGGCGATACGTGTAAGCCGTCACACGCGAATCGCCTTCACCGACTTCGGGTAATGGATTCGGTCGTGGCTCGACGAATGCGATGGTGCCGCTCGAAGAGTCACCTGGCACGCGATACGGGTCGAGCAGCAATCCAAGCGGCAACTGCCTGCGCTGAACGCCGGCATCGTCCTCTTGCTCGGCGAGACCGGCCGCATCCTTGGCGACTGCCAGCCGGCGCGGCTCCCGGCCGATGCGGAACGGGACGCCGGCCATCTTCATCAGATCGCCTTCGTAACTGGCGTCGATGAACACGTCGGCGCGCACGTCCCCCCGAGAGGTGACGATGCGCGTGATCGTGGCGCCGTCCTTATCGACACTCACGAGCTGCGCCGAACGTTGGACGGTGACGCCAGCGTCGCGGAGCATCTCCTCGAACACCCGCTCCGCGACATGCGGTTCGAAGAAGAATGTGGACGCGCAGTCGTCGAGGCACGCGCCTCTGCTCTCCTCGATGGCGCGAACGCGGCGGAAGAACTCTCCCGCGAGGCCGCTGACGACTTCGGCCCCGCGTTGACCGGTGTCGGTGTTCGACAATCCTCCGCTCATCATGCCGCCCACCCAGGAGCCAGGCTCCAGGAGGAGCACCTTGCGTTTCGCCCGCGCGGCGGACACCGCCGCGGTGACACCGGCAGGCGTCGCGCCGAACACGACGATCTCGGTGCGCGACGCAATCGCGGTGCCCCGATCCGGTTGGGCGTGGTACTCCGCGGTGACGACTATGAGCAGCGCGGCACAAACGGCGACGGTACGAGATGAGAACGGCATGTATGAAGACCT
>JAICEG010000508.1 GCA_025924295.1 Vicinamibacteria bacterium | reverse complement strand
GGCTGCTCGCGGATTCGCCGGCAGACCTCGAACCCATTGAGCCTGGGTAAGCCGATATCCAGGAGGATCGTGTCCGGACGCAGTCGTTCGGCGGCGTCGAGTGCCGCGACTCCGTCGTGCACGGCATGGGTTTCGTGGCCGCAGACTTCGAGCAGCAGTGCGAGTGCCTGGGCGGCATCCGTATTGTCGTCGACCACGAGAACGCGCCGCGGCGATGCCGTCACCGGTCCCGGTTGCGGCTGTGTCTCGGGCGTCTCGGCTGGCGAGGATGTGGTCAGCAGCGGCAGGTGCACGACGATCTCGCTCCCCTGGCCGTCGCCCTCGCTGTGTGCGGTCACGCTGCCACCGTGCATCCCGACGAGCCGCTTCACCAGGTGCAGCCCGATACCCAGGCCGCGCTGCGATCGCTCGAGCGCGCGATCGACCTGCGAGAACATGTCGAAGATGCTCGAGAGGCGGTCGGCAGGAATGCCGATGCCGTTGTCCCGCACCCGCACGACGACATCATCTCCCATTCGTGCAACGGTGACGGTGATTCGCCCGCCCGATGGTGTGTATCGGCAGGCGTTGTTCAGGATGTTGCCGAACACCTGCGTGAGCCGGGCCGAGTCGGCATTCAGGTGCATCGGCTCGGAGGGAACGACAACCGTCAGCTTGTGTCCGAACTCTTCGACCAGGGGCCGGTTCATGGCGACGGCCTCCCGGATGAGGGTGCCGATGTCCACCCGTGTCGTCCGAAGTTCCAGCTTGTCGCGGGCGATGCGCCCGACGTCGAGGAGGTCGTCTAGCAGGCGGGCCATCAGGGCGGTCTGACGGTCGAGCACGTCGCGCGCCCAGGTCACTTCTTCGTTTTCCCCGGTTGACGGTGCGTGCTTCATCAGATCGACGGCGGTTCGAATGGGCGCGAGCGGGTTCCGCAACTCGTGCGCCAGCGTGACGAGGAATTCATCCTTGCGGCGATCCGCATCGCGCAGGGCGTCTTCCGACCGTCGACGCTCGATCAGGTCCGCCGCCTGCCTGGCAAGGATGTCGAGCAGCCGCAGCGCCCGCTCCGATGGCTGATGTGATGCCGTCCAGTGCGTTGACAGCATTCCGAGCAGCGCACCAGTCCGCGAGAAGAGCGGCGTCGTCTGGACCGCGCGAATGCCAAACCGGCGAAACGCCGCCACGTCCTCCATCCCGAACAGCGGCTCATGTTCGATGTCCGTGACCATCACCCGTTCGCCGGTGCGCAGCGCTCGTCCGCTGATCGTGGGGTTGCTGCTGACGGACTGCCAATGCGCCATCGCCTCGTCATCGAAGCCGCGCGCGCTCAGGAATCGCAGGTCACCGCGCTCGGCGTCGTAGATCTGGAGGCTCGCGCTCCTCGACTGCATGATGGTGAGCGCGGCGTCGATGATGGTGTCGTAGAGCGATTGCTCGCCGCCTTCACGAATGATCTCGGCACTGACGCGTTGCAGCAGCTGGTTGTCCGCGAGGTCGTTTTTCAGTTGATGCTGACTTTCGCGCAGTTCCTCCTCGATGCGGGCGCGGGCGCGGCTCTGCCGGCTGATCGCGCTGGCCGTCCACCACAACAACGCCAGCAGCAGGGCGATCTCGACGAGGGTCCGCGCCGCTGTTCCGAACGCGAGGTCGTATAAACCCGCCTGTTCACCGATCAGGCGAAGGAAGCCCAGGACCACCGGGACCACGATCAACGCCGGCAGGATTCGCCTGACCAGCAACCCCGCCGGGCCCGGGTCGCTGAAGAGCCGCATCGGGCCGTACTCGGGGATCGCGAGCATCAACCCCAGTGAGAGCGCCAGGATGAAAGTGGAAGTCTGCAGCGCGATGACGGTTGCCGTCGGAATGGCGTAGAGCGTGGATGCGCCGTAGAGGTAGCCGATGAGCGAGAGGCTAGCGATCGCACTCGTGAGTGATGCCAGCAGCGGGACAACGGCGCGCGGGCGCGACCCCTGCATGCGAAAGAGAGAAGCAATGACGATCGCGATGCCGATGAGCGTCCAGGACACGGCTCCGGGTGGACCCATGCGCCCCGGGGAGAGCACCCCCGTTTGCCCCCACTCGCGGCCGAACAGCAGAAGCGTATCGATCTGAAGATCCGTGCCCGAAAGGTATTGATAGAGCACGCTGCCGCCGATGGCGGCCACCGTGACTCCACTGAAGGCGGCGATGAAACGATGGCCGGATGTCAGCAGGAGGAGAGCGCAGCCAGAGAGCATCGCTGCGATCGTCGTGTTCGGCTGAATGGAAATCCCGTCGCCAATCCAGTCGGTGAGCCGAGGCAGGTCGGCAACCCAGCCCGCGAACGAGAGCAATCCCCCGAGCAGGGCGTAATAGGCCAGCGCGATCGAGGCGATGTATACCCGCCGAGGTGTTGGTTCGCTCGGGCCGGACATGATGTGCAGAGTCTATCGTGCCCGCGACGGCGCGCGACGGGCGTTTGTCTCAGGCTGTTGAGCTCTTACGGGGCGAGCGCGAGCAACCGTTGCATGTTGTTCGGGTTGAAAAAGGCCGAGGGTTCGATCATCCGCATCCGCGCCTTCACGAGTGTCGTCGCGTCCCCGGGCTTGTCTCTCACCGCAGCGCGCACGGCAAGAAACTCGGGCGGGAAGGGCGTAAACCTGGCGGCCGCGATGTTCTCCTTGTAGTCGGCTGCGGATGCCTCGTTGCGCTTCGTCTCGAACTCCTCGATGGGTGCGCCGACGAAGACCGCGAAGCGATCGTTCTCGGTCCTGAACGAGAAAATGACTCGCCGCTCCCGCGTACGGATGTACAACTCGAACTCCTGCGCCGCGACTCCGCTCCAGTACGAGAAGTAGTAGCAGAGGAGCGTCGGAACCCGGTTGTAAATCGGCGCTTCGACGGCGCGGGCGAGACCGGAGTTCCGGCCATCGGCGCCGATCACGAGCGTGGCGCGCTCGAGCACCGTCTGGCCCGCAGGCGTGCGGCCGTGAATGCCGACGACCTTTCCGTGCTCGATGATGTACTCG
>JAICEG010000507.1 GCA_025924295.1 Vicinamibacteria bacterium | reverse complement strand
GTGCACCTCGATCTGTGGGACGACTACCTTGAGCGAGCTTGAGCCGCTCCCCAGCTCCGCGCAATTGTCAGACCTTCCGCGTCTGCCTCGTGACGAAGGCGGCCCCGTGTTCGCCGAGCCGTGGCAGGCGCAGGCCTTCGCGCTCGCGGTCAAGCTGTCCGAGCAGGGGCATTTCACCTGGAAGGAATGGGCTGCCAGCCTCGCTGAAGAACTGCAGGCTGCTGCGAAGCGTGGAGAACCGGATGACGGCTCTCGTTACTACGAACATTGGTTGACGGCGCTCGAGCGTTTGGTGACCGCCAAGGGGCTGACCGATCAAAGCGCGCTGCTCACGCGCAGAGAAGCCTGGGCAGAAGCCTACCGCGCCACGCCTCACGGGACGCCCGTGGAACTCGCATCACGAAGGCCTGACGCGCGCTGGGTTCTTCTTGGCGTCGCTGCCACGTTCGCCGGCTACTGGCTGATTCATCAGAGCAACATCGCTGCACCGGGTGAGTGGAGCGCGTGGACGATCGGAGCTGGCAGAACGACGGCGATTCCGCAGGTGGGATTTGTCGCGAGCGCCGCTCTGGGCTCGCTCCTCGGGATGCAGCACGCGTTCGAGCCGGACCATCTCGCTGCGGTGGCCACGCTCATGACCGGCGAGCGCACGAGTGCGAAGGCGGCGTGGCTCGGCGCATGCTGGGGACTCGGGCACACACTGACGTTGTTGGCAGCCGGCACCGCACTGGTCGTGTTCCGCGCTGAAATGCCGGTGCAGGCGACGATGGCCTTCGAACTTGGCGTCGTACTGATGCTGCTCGGATTCGGCGCCCGCGCGATTTACCTGGCTGCCTGTGGGGCTATGCCTCGTCGCACGCATACTCACGCGACGTCACCGGCGTCGCGCTTCGTTGACGTCGATCGATGGACGCTCGCACGACCGCTTTTGGTCGGCGCCGTTCACGGGCTCGCGGGAAGCGGCACACTCACGGCGCTCGTAGTGGCAACGCTGCCCTCGACGACGACGCGACTTGGGTATCTAGCGCTGTTCGGGATCGGAACCACCCTGGGGATGGTGGCGCTGTCAGGCCTGCTAGGCTGGCAGATCGCGCGAATGGGATCTGATCGTGTGGTCATACGCACGTTCTCACTCGCCGTTGGTTGTGTGTCGACCGTGCTCGGTCTGTTCTGGGGCTATCCGTTCCTTAGCCGGTTGCTCTAGAATCACGCACACTCGCGGAGTTCGTGGCGCACTACCACGGTGAGCGGAACCATCGAGGTATCGGTAACGAGTTGATTCAGCCTGACAGGCAGCCGACGGCCAGGGGCGTGTGCGCCGCCGCCAACGGATTGGTGGTCTGTTGAACTACTACTACCGTGCCGCGTAGCCGCCCACGGACGACAACAGAGTTATCGGACATTACGGCTTCCGCCACAAAAAAGTTAAGGGACAGAGAGAACTGCTCCCTGTCCCTTAACTGCTGCTCTTGGCCAGTCTCAGTGCCGAACCTGACTCGTTTCGTTGCCCCCTTCGTACACTTCGCAAGGCGAGCGCTCTGCCATGATTCCGCCGTCAGCCCTCGCGTTCAGGGTCAGGACGCGGGTCGGCATCACCCAGGGCTCGACAAACATCTCTGGATCTTCGATTGTCATGTCGTATCGGATCTCGTTTCCAACACGTGTGAGTCTTTCGACGATATGCATGCTGCCGGAGTGGATGAGGCCCCCGCGTCCCAACCACGTCGAATCGTCGAAGTTAATGGAGTCGATGACGAGCGTATCCCCTTCCCAGGTGCCTATGCTTTGCCCATAGAACGTTGCGAGGTCCTCCGCCAGCGCGCTCCGCGCGCGGCCATCCGTGGGGATATTGCGGTATTCGTTGTTTCCGCCACCGTAATCGGCATTGATTGGATAGAAGAAGACGACGTCTATGTCGTTTTGGATGATCCGCGTGGGCGTGCCGTGCCGCGGGAGTCCCAGCGGCTTGCACGTCATGACCGGATCGTACTTGTTCGTCCACATATCGAGTTCCCGAATGCGGTCCCATAACTCGGGTTTGTAAATCGGGCGACCGAGCACGCCAAACCGCGAGGGCGAGATCCACGCGTATTCCACCCAGAAGTTGTCTTGCCCGCCTGTGCAGCCGTGCTCGGGGTTGATTCCTCCACCCTTCACCTGCGTCGGGCCACAGCGGCGGGCCCCATTACCCGAGACTGGATTCACCGCGCGATTCCAGTTTCCGGTCAGGTCGGGCTTCCCATCGGCGCGGCGCGGCGTGGGGACGGCTGGCGTCTGCGGCGCTGGGGTCTTGGCCGTCAGCGTCCAGTTGGGAGGCTGATGCGTTGGCCTGATCGCCGCCTTGACGCTCGCCGGCACGGGCATCACGACATACATCTGCCCCGTTTCCGTCTCCCTCGTCGTAATGTCGCGGACGACGGTGCCGTTCTTCTTCTCCGTCATCTTGCCGGCATAGAACGCCTCGGCAGGGTGGAGCGGATTATTCCAATCTTTGTAGTTGCTGTAAGTGAACTCATACGTGTCCGCGCCATTTTTCACCACGACGCTCTCGGCCATGAATCTTGCGTCGAGCGTGGCGGTTGCCGTTGCAGTGGGGACACCCGGGATCGGAAACGTCAGTACCGGTTTGTTGCGCACCCACGCGACTGAGGTCTTCCCTACCGTCATCACATCGGCTGGCACACCTTGCGGTCTCGCTGCCATTTGCGGTGCGTTTGTGTTCTGAGTGCCGGCGATTGCGGACTTCCAGGCACCCTGAGGGTTTGCCCACAGGCGAATCATCCGCTCCTCTACGGTGGCCGGCATCGGCGTGGCTTTGCCTTGGCCCGCGACGAGCTCGGCGCCCTGAACGTCTTCGTTCCAGGTATACGCGCCACTGAGGACTTCGATGGTGGAGCAACTCTGACCATCGGGCCGAGTGCCGGTGATCCGGATCCGCTCGCCAGACGCCTGGTAGCTGATGTCGGAGCGGTACCTCGTCACGTTGCAGGGCT
>JAICEG010000506.1 GCA_025924295.1 Vicinamibacteria bacterium | reverse complement strand
TTCGCCCTCGTCATCGATGCGAAGTCGCCGTGGACGTTCCGGCACTCGAAAGGCGTCGCCGATTTCAGCGTCGCGATTGCCCGCGCGGTCGGCTACTCCGAGACCCAGTTGCGCGACGTCCGCCGCGCTGCCCTGCTGCACGACATCGGCAAGCTGGGCGTGTCGAGCCTGATCCTCGACAAGCCAGAGAAGCTGACCGACACCGAGTTTGCGATCATGCGCAGGCATCCGGTCGACACACGGACGATCCTCGCTCGCACCGGGTGCTTCAGCCATCTCGCCGACGCCGCCGCGTCCCATCACGAACGGCTCGATGGGCGCGGCTACGACCGCGGTGTGGCCAACTCGGACTTGCCGATGCTGGCGCGTATCCTGTGCGCCGCTGACATCTGCGATGCGCTCAGCGCCTCACGCCCCTATCGCGAGGGGATGCCGCCGGAGCGCGTGCTCGCAATCATGAAGCGCGAAGTCGGGGCCGCCATCGATCCGGATTGCTTCACTGCGCTCGCGGGGGTGCTCCAGACCGCAGCCGGTCGCGCGCCCGAAGAGAACACTCCAGCGGCCCGCGCTGTCCCCGCGCTGGCCGAGGACTACGCCCAGGCGGCGTAGCGCAGATGCTCGCCAGTTCAGCCCGTAATTCTCGACGGGCCCGGACCAGGTCTCTTGGTCCGGGCCGTCTCAGGTGTCATTTGCTCAATGTGACGACGTTCGAGCAGATGCTCGTCCACGCGACGCAGATCCGATAGTTGAACGGTCCGGTGCCACGCACGCTGTCGGTGTACGACCCGTCGTTGCTCGTCCTGGTCAGCCTCATTCCGTCCCGATAGACATCGATCTTCTTGCCTCGCTGCGTCGGCCATCTCCACTGGAGAAGCGCTTTCGACCATCCGCCGCTCGAGTACAACTGCCCGGCCAGCACGAGCTCCGACGACGGAGGTGCCGACGCGAGCGCCGACGTGACCGTCAACACATCGCTCGCCTGGTTGCCGGCGGCGTCACGCGCAGTGACCGTGATCACGTTGGTGCCCGACTGTAACGCAATGGCTGACACGCTCCAGTTGCCCGTTCCTGTCGCCGTGCCGGAGCCGCCGCGATCGTTGCTCCACACAACCTGCGTGATGCCAATGTTGTCGGACGCCGTTCCACTCATCGTCAGCGTCGCAGATGTCGTGGTATGAGTCGACGAACTGGTCGGACCGCTGATGGCAATCGTCGGCGCGGTCGCATCAGGCGCGTTGTAGGTCACGGTCAATACATCGCTCGCCAGGTTGTTGGACGCGTCGCGCGCGGTAACCGTGACGATGTTGCTACCCGACTGGAGCGCGATCGCTGGAACGCTCCAGCTGCCTGTTCCTGTCGCAGTGCCGGAGCCCCCGCGATTGTTGCTCCAGGCAACCTGCGTGACGCCCACGTTGTCGGCTGCCGTTCCACTCATCGTGAGTGTCGAAGACGTCGTCGTGGAAGTCGGCGAACTGGTCGGACCGGTGATGGCAATCGTCGGCACGGTCGTATCGGGCGCCGTGTAGTTCACGGTGAGGACGTCTGTTCCCTTGTTGCCCGCTGCATCCTGCGCCGTGACGGTGATGACGTTCGACCCATCCTGGAGAGGCACCGACGGAACGCTCCAGCTCGTCGTGCCGCTGGAGAATCCACTTCCTCCACGATTGTTGGTCCACGTCACTGCGGTCACGCCCATGTTGTCAGAGGAGTTGCCACCGATGGTCACGACCGACGACGCCGTCGAATAGCTGGAGGAGGTTGTCGGGCCCATGATCGTGATCGTCGGCACAGTCGTGTCCGGTGGCGTGTAGGTCACCGTCAGCGCGTCGGTCCCACCGTTGCCAGCCGCATCTCGAGCGGTCACCGTGATGACATTGGCGCCACTCTGGAGCACGATCCCGGACGCACTCCAGTTCGAGGTACCCGCTGCCGTCCCTGAGCCACCGCGGTCGTTGACCCAGCTGACCTGCGTCACGCCGACCGCATCCGCCGCCGTGCCGGAGATCGTCATCGCTGATGATGTCGCGGTGTGCGTCGGTGATGCGGTCGGGCCACTGATCGCCACCGACGGCGCGGTCGTGTCCGGCACGGTATGCGTGACCGTCAAGACATCGATGCCCACATTGCCGGCGGCGTCCCGCGCGGTCACCGTGATGACATTGGCCCCCGTCTGCAGGCCGATCGACGGGATGCCCCAGCTCGTCGTGCCCGAAGCCATGCCGCTCCCGCCGCGATCGTTGGCCCAGCTGACCGACGTGACACCAACGTTGTCGGAGGCACTGCCATTGAGCGACAACATCGCCGCCGACGATGAATAAGTGGGACCCGATGTGGGGCTCGCAATCGCGATTGACGGCACGGTTGTGTCAGCGGCAGGTGCGCTCGCCACCGACCATGAGAATGTCTGCGCTGCCGACTGCAGCACCCCGTCATAGACACTGGCCGTAACCGAGTATGTTCCTGCCGTCGTCGGCGTTCCTGAGACAAACCCGGTCGCCGTTCCGACGAAGAGCCCCGGCGGAAGACCGGTCGCACTGTAGGTGACCGCCTGTCCGTCAGGATCGCTTCCTGACAGCTGGAGCGATGCCGCCTGCCCCACCTTTCCACTCTGGCTACCGGGGTTGGTGAGCGAGGGGAACTGGTTGCTGTGTCCGCACACCTGGCCGGACTTCGGTCCCTCACCCATCGAGTTGTACGCGGCAACGGCAAAACAGTACTGCTGTCCTGCGACCGCGGTCGGCAGCGTGTAGAGCGTCGTGTTACCGACGTCTATGCGTTGAGCGGAACCCACATAGACCGCGTAGCCTGTGACTGTTCCGCCACTCGCATCCCATTGAACGGTGATCGAGTCGGCGTGAACCGAGCTCACCGTCAACAGCGACAGGATGAACGCGAGCGCGATCGGGGCTCTGCCCGTCAGAATCGGAGTGGCGTGCATGCATTATGTTCTGGGAGCGCCGGGGAGAGGTCGCGAAGTCCCGGTGAGATAACTGCAAGTTCGTGCCCGG
>JAICEG010000505.1 GCA_025924295.1 Vicinamibacteria bacterium | reverse complement strand
TCCGGTCTGGGAGATGTCGTTCGCACAGATGCCCGACAACCGCTGGCGGATTGCGACCGAGCGGGTGAAGTGGAGTACGCAGTACCAGAAGAAGCACGGCATCATGACCGACCAGGCCAAGCTGGATGCCGCCACGGTCGAGCGCATGCAGCGAATCGCCAAGCGTGCGTACCGGGCGCTCGACCTGAGCGGATACGCGCGCGTCGACCTGCGTATGGACGAGGAAGGCCGGATGTACGTGCTCGAAGCGAATCCGAACCCGAACATGGCCTACGGCGAGGACTTCTCCGAATCTGCCGAAGCCCACGGCGTCTCGTACGAACGTCTCCTCGACAGATTGATCGCGCTCGGCCTGCGCTGGAAGCCGGCTCGGACGGGATAGATGGTTCAGGGTTCACGGTTCGGGGATTTTTTCGCGCCAGCGCGGACTATTGCCCGCTAACCACCGTCGCGCGACGGCAACGGCCCCATTTTCTCTTCGATTTCCACTCGGACAGCTCTTTGCAGTGACTCAAGCACGGATGCCTACCACTCGAATCGTTGTCGTTGCGCTTGCCTGGATTGCCAGCGTGGTGTTCGTGTCGGCGCAGAAGGTCCATCCCGCGCTCATCCGTAACCACCCCGCCATCGCCTACGCCAAGACGCCTGTCTCGGATCCGATTGCGGGTTTGAACGACCGGATGCAACGCGGCGAGGTCACCCTCCAGAAGAACGGACCTTCGGGCTACCTGTCGTCGGTGCTCGAGGCACTCGAGGTGCCGATCGATTCCCAGGTGCTGGTGTTCTCCAAGACCAGCTTTCAGGCGCCGCGAATCAACCCGAAGAATCCGCGCGCGATCTTCTTCAACGATACGGTTTCGGTCGGCTGGGTGCGCGGCGGGCCAGTGCTCGAATTCGTCGCGCAGGACCCGCGGCAGGGCGCGATCTTCTACACGCTGGAGCAGTCGGACTCGGGCGCACCCCGGTTCGAGCGCAACGACACCTGCGTGATGTGCCACGTCTCGGAGGCAACTCACAACGTGCCGGGCATGTTCGTCGGCAGCGTGTTCCCCAGCCCAGAGGGCATCACGATGTACGGGCCGGCCTACACGACCGATCATCGCAGTCCGTTCGAGATGCGATGGGGTGGATGGTTCGTCACCGGCACTCACCGCGCCGACCGGCACATGGGAAACGCCATCGCCACTGACCCGTCTGACCTCGCGGCGATGGTGAAACCCGAGACCGTTCACACCACCAGCCTCGAAGGTCGATTCGACATGACGGGCTACCTCTCCCCCCACAGCGACATCGTCGCGCTGCTCGTGCTGGAGCATCAGGTCCAGATGCTGAACCTGATCACGCGAGCCGGCTGGGAGGCGCGTGTTGGAGCCGACGCGCAGCGCGCATTCGACACGACAGTCGAGGAGCTCGTCGACTATCTCCTGTTCGTCGACGAGTCGCCGTTGCCCGGCCCCATTGCTGGTCCGACGACGTTCAGCCGCACGTTCAGCAGCGGACCGAGAGACGCCCGGGGCCGCTCGCTGCGGGAGCTCGATTTGACGCGCCGGCTGCTCAAGTATCCGTGCAGCTATCTCATTTACTCCGAGCCGTTCGACGGACTCCCGGCTAGCGCCAAGGCGGCCGTCTATCAGCGCCTGTGGAACGTGCTGAACGGGCAGGTGACTGACGAGCGCTATCGGATCCTCACGTCCGACGATCGAACGGCGATCATCGAGATCCTGCGCGACACGAAGAAGGACCTCCCTTCGTACTGGATGGTGAGCCGCAGTGAGTGATCAGCCGTCCAGCCCGTATAATTTCTCTCGCGCATGTCGCTGTCGCGGGGGGATCGCCTAGGCAAGTACGAAATCGTCGCCAGTCTTGGTTCGGGCGGGATGGGCGACGTCTACCGCGCCCTCGATCCACGTCTCGAGCGTCAGGTCGCCATCAAGGTCATTCGTTCGCTCTCGTCGAACACCGAGGCACAAGCGCGGCTGTGGCGTGAAGCGCGCGCCGCGGCGAGCGTCAGCCATCCCGGTGTCTGTCAGATCTACGATGTCGGCGAATCAGATGACCAGCTCTTCATCGTCATGGAGCTGCTCAGCGGGCAGTCGCTCGCCAGCCGATTGAAGGACGGAGCGCTCAAGCCAGACGACGCCGTCACCACGACGCTTGGAATCCTGGGCGCGCTCGGGGCCCTGCATGCACGCCACATCGTGCATCGCGATCTGAAACCGTCGAACGTGTTTCTCACCGACGATGGCGTCAAGCTGCTCGACTTCGGGCTGGCACGGTCGCGTCAATCGATCGCCGGCGCAGAACAGTCGTTGACCCAGACCGGCATGGTCGTCGGCACGCCGCGGTACATGGCGCCCGAGCAGTGGGCGGAGGGCGCGCTCGATCCACGGTCCGATCTGTTTGCCACCGGCGCCATCCTCTTCGAGATGCTGTCGGGTCAACCGGCGTTCGCCGGCAACGACCTGATGCAGGTGTATCACGCGGTCATGTCTGGCCACCCCGCCGCACTCACCGGCTCTGCGTCGGTCACCGCCATCGACGGCGTGATCCATCGTGCTCTCGAAAAGCGTCCCGAAGATCGCTATCAGACCGCCGACACGATGGCGCAGGCGCTGAGAGCCGCGTTGACGATCACGACTGATACGTCAACAGTCACGGTGCGGCCGACGACGCGGCTCATCGCGCTTCCCTTCCGCATGCTGCGTCCGGACCCGGAAGTGGACTTCCTTGCTTTCAGCCTGCCGGATGCGATCCTGAGCTCGCTGGCGGGCATCCAGTCGCTCGTCGTGCGATCCACGCTGGCCGGCGCCGGATACGCCACCGACGAGGGTGTCGATCTCAAGAAGATCGGTGCGGAAGCGGGTGTCGATGCGGTGTTGTGCGGGACGCTGCTCAGAGCCGCCGGACAGGTACGCGTGAACGCGCAGCTGCTCGAGGCGTCCTCGGGCACGATTCTCTGGTCCAAGACGGTGCAGCTCGAGCTGAAAGACGTCTTCGAGGTTCAGGATCAACTGGCAC
>JAICEG010000504.1 GCA_025924295.1 Vicinamibacteria bacterium | reverse complement strand
TTCGGCCTGGCCAACATGTTCACCGGCGGAAGCCTGGAGCGCGTGACGATCTTCGCGCTCGGCGTGATGCCGTACATCAGCGCCTCGATCATCATCCAGCTGCTCACGGTCGTGTGGCCGTACCTCGAGCGGATCTCGAAAGAGGGCGAGCTCGGTCGCCGCAAGATCACGCAGTACACGCGCTATCTCACCGTTGTCCTGGCGGTTGTGCAGTCGTTCGGTTATGCCGTGTGGCTGGAGAGCTCGGCTGATGCTCCCGGCGGGTTGCCGCTGGTGCTGGATCCGGGCTGGGGCTTCAAGTTCATGTGTGTCCTTACGCTCACGACCGGCACCATGTTCGTCATGTGGCTGGGCGAGCAGATCACCGAGCGTGGCATCGGCAACGGCATGTCGCTGCTGATTTTCGCAGGCATCGTTGTCGGGCTCCCGACTGCCGTGCTGACGACCCTCGATCAGATGCAGACCGGCCAGATCGGCATCCTGCGGATCCTCTTCCTGATGGCCATGGCCGTCATCGTCATCGCGGCCATCGTGTTCGTCGAGCGAGGGCATCGACGGATCACGGTGCAGTATGCCAAGCGGGTGGTCGGCCGCAGGCAGTACGGCGGCTCGAGCACGCACATCCCGTTGAAGGTGAACACGGGCGGCGTCATCCCCGTGATCTTTGCCTCCTCGATCCTGTCGTTCTTCACGATGGCGGCCCCGCTGTTCGAGGTCGGCACGTGGGCACGTCGAGCCATCGATCAAGTGGCGTATGGCATGCCGCTCTACAACCTGCTGTACGTGCTCGGCATCATCTTCTTTGCGTATTTCTACACGTCGATCATCTTCAACCCTGACGACGTGGCAGAAAACATGCGCAAGTACGGCGGCTTCGTACCGGGGATTCGTCCAGGTAAGCGAACGGCGGAATACATCGACACGATCCTGGCGCGTATCACGCTGGTCGGTGCCATTTATCTCGCCATCGTCGCGCTGCTGCCCGAGCTGCTGATCACCGGCTTCCGGGTCGCACCGATCCCGTTCATCGGCGAGGACCTCGACGCGATTCTCCCGACCTGGTTCACGCAGGGGCTTGGAGTGACGTTCTACTTCGGCGGCACCTCGTTGCTGATCGTCGTGGGCGTAGCGATGGATACGGTCCAGCAGGTCGAATCGCAGCTCATCATGAGGCATTACGACGGCTTCATGAAGAAGACGCGCATCCGGGGACGCCGCGGTTGATGCCGGGGACATGGGCTTGAATGTCATCATGATGGGGCCGCCCGGCGCCGGCAAAGGTACACAGGCCGGGCGGTTTGCCAGCGATCGCGGGCTGCCGAAGATCTCGACCGGCGACATGCTGCGCGAGGCGGTCAGGGACAAGAACCCGACGGCGCTCGAGGCGAAGGCCCGGATGGATCGCGGCGAGCTCGTCGATGACGCAACGATGATAAAAATCGTTGCGGATCGGTTGGCCAGACCGGACGTTCGTGATGGGTTCGTGCTCGACGGCTTCCCGCGCACCGTCGCACAGGCGCGTGCGCTCGACGAGTTGATGGATCGTCTCGATTCCGGTCCGCTGATTGTCGTCGACGTCGCGGTGCCCGAGCAGGAGTTGGTGCGGCGCCTCGCCATCCGGCGGATCTGCTCCAGGTGCGGAAGCAACGCCGATCCCACGGGCGGTGAGGCGGCGTGCAAGCAGTGCGGTGGCACGCTCGAGCAGCGCGCCGATGACAACCAGGATGTGGTGTTGGAGCGTCTGCGGGTCTATCAGCAGGCAACCAGACCAGTCCTCGATTACTACCGCGATCGTCCGACGTTTCGCGTTGTCAACGGAGCACAGGCACCAGATCATGTCGCGCACGAGCTGGACGCGATGATCGAGGACGCGGCGCGGCGGCGAAACGGTAAAGGGGGGATCTCGTGATCGTCTGCAGGTCCCAGAACGAGATCGAGAAGCTGCGGCGAGTCAATCAGCTCGTGGCACGCATTCTCTCGGAATTACGGCAGGTCGTGGTGCCGGGCATCACGACGGCTGACATCGACGAGCTGGCTGAGCGTCGCGTGCGGGAAGCAGGGGCCGAGCCGGCGTTCAAGGGTTATCACGGGTATCCCGCGACGGTCTGCGCGTCGGTCAACGAGCAGGTGGTGCACGGCATCCCTTCGTTGCGACCGCTGGTGGACGGCGACATCGTGTCGATCGACATGGGCGCCAAGCTCGACGGGTTTTACGGCGATTGTGCCGTGACCGTTCCGGTCGGCACCGTGTCACCGCAGGCGACCGAACTGCTGCGGGTGACGGAGGAAGCGCTGTTTCGTGGTATCGACTCCGTGCGTCCCGGCGCGCGCGTGTCGGACATCGGTGCGGCGGTTCAACAGCACGTCGAGGCACAGGGGTTTTCAGTCGTGCGCGAGTTCGTGGGGCACGGCATCGGCACCTCGCTGCACGAAGAGCCACAAGTGGCCAACTACGGCCCCGCCGGTCACGGTCCGCGGTTGTCCGAGGGCATGGTGCTCGCGATTGAGCCGATGGTGAATGCCGGCAAGCCGGCGGTGAAGGTGCTGTCGGACGGGTGGACGGCGGTGACGAGAGACAAGAGCCTGTCCGCGCACTTCGAGCACACGGTGGTGGTCACGCGAGAGGGGTGCGAAATCCTCACGCTGCTGGCGGCCGAGGAAGCGCGGGCGAAGCAGTTGCTCGCTGGCCGGATCGTGCCGGGTGGGGATGCCCGGGAATCAGAGGGGGTCCGGGCGCATTCGTAGCGAGCGGCCCGGACGGTGATATGCCGGACGAGGCACGTCGTGTTGAAGGCATCGTGACCGCGCAGTTGCCGAGCGGCCTCTACCAGGTGCAGGTCGAGGGTGAGCATCGAGTGACCGCCCATCCGACCGGAAGCGTGGAGCGGAACTTCGTCAGGCTGCTCGTCGGCGATCGGGTGATTGTGGAATTGACGGCGCGGGACGGAACACGCGGCCGGATTCTCCGGAAAGCGTAGTCCGGAAGGCATAGCCGGAAGGCGTAGACATCATGAAGGTCAGAGCGTCGGT
>JAICEG010000503.1 GCA_025924295.1 Vicinamibacteria bacterium | reverse complement strand
GCTCATCGCGGTATAGGTACCAGTGGGCGTACATCCGCTGCCGTTTCGATGAAAGCTGCCGTCCGTGTAGGACGAGCCGCACTTCGAGAGTGAGGGACTACGGTTGCCGGTCTCGGTGTCGTAGAGTCCCTGGATCTGCGGGGTGTCGGTCGTGATGTTGTCCGGATCGGGCGACCGCTCGGGGAAGTCCGACGTCGACACGCTCTTGGCGATGCCTGATGTATCCCAGAACCCCGGCACGCCGTTGGCCGAGCCGTCCGTGAACAACACGATGACGCGCAGGCCTGACTGCGACCCGTTCGGTACCGACCGCAACTCATCCCAGCCGCGATAGAGTCCTTCGCCCATGGGCGTCCATCCACCCGGGAGTGTCGTCGGGATTGAGCCGGTCATCGCGCTCTTGGAGAAGCCGCGGGTCGACGGCATCTGCTGGCGAACCTGGACGCCGTTGCCGTAGGTGACGAGGGCCAGTCGATCTCCGCTCTCGTCGAAGGCGTTGATGAATTCCACCGCTGCGGCTCGCACGGCATTCCAGCGAGATCCGATCGAGCCGGAGACGTCGAGCACGAGCGACAGGTCGACCATGCGTCGCTGCGCTTCGCCCGTGCTGTGGACCGTCACTTCGTTGAAGTTGGCCAGCCGCATGAATGTCGTCGGTACGACGGCGGTGGCGCGTACCGTAACGACGTTGACGCCGGTTGCGGTGACGGTGTGCGTATCGAAGAAGTTGGGATCGCTCGTCGGGTCGGTGACCGTCGATGTTCCGAGATAGCCGGGCGGGAAGTTCGCATTGAAGATGCGGGCGGCTTCGCCCTCGGGGTCCCCGCTATGCAGATTGCGGGCTGCGGCCAGGGCGGCGCCATCGACGGCCTTGGTGAGCTGCGCCCTGACGACATACGCGCGACCGCTGTCCACGGCGAGGCCCGTGAACAGCAGGCCGGTCGTGATGAAGATCGCCATGTAAATCAGGGTGACACCCCGTTCGCTTGCAAGACGAGTTCGTGTGCTCATGTCTGTCCGCCTTCTCCCCAAGGCCTTTCGAGTGCAGCCGCTCCAACTAGAAATACGCAATCGAATAGAGCGTGTTGGGCACGGTGACGCCGAACCCGCCCAGGGGAGTGAGCAGATCGTGTCGGGTGTAGATCTCGGTCACGTAGATCGTGTTGCCACGATCCATCGTGAGACCGGCGGGGAGACTCGAGACTTGAATCCGGGTGTCCGTATCGGCATTGACTGCCTCATAGTCCGGCGATCCGCGGTACGCGCCGGTTCCCGTCGTACGCAGGGCGCTCCCATAGCCAGTGCCGGTGAGGCTCCCGAACTCGTGTCGTTGATAGACGATCACCCGGTCGTAGTTGGGCGTTCCGGGAGTGCCGCCCTTCCTCAATACGGTCAGGATCATCCGCGACCTGGTGTTGAAGTCGACCGGCCGCGTGCTCATGTTGCGCATCGCGGTCACGACGTCGTTGATCTTCACGTCGCGTGAGATGAGGTTCGAGCCCTCCCGTGTCAGCTTGGTGACCACATGCTGATCGAGCAATGCGTAGCCGACCTCGACGACTCCGAGCGCCAGCAGCAGGACGAGCGGCATGATAAAGGCGAACTCGAGCAGGCTCTGGCCGCGTTCGTTCGTCAGCCTCTTCATTGCCACCTCGATTCGTTCTTCATCGCTGATTCGACCCGCATGTTGACCCGACCGCCGGTGAAGAAAGGCCGGATCAGCGGCGTCATGATGTTCCACGTGTAGGTCACGGTGACCCTGCCGATGTCACCGGGGCCGCCGGCGCCGCTCGACCACGTAGAACTGCCCGGCGGCATGAAGCTGAACGTGAACGCGGTGTCGGGAATGGTCAGCGTCGGAGTGGCTCGCCGCATGGCATCTTTGATGGCGTCCTCGCGCATCATGCCGGGCGTCTCCGCACCAGTGATCGCGAAACGAGTGGCTTGTGTGACGCCGCTCTCGAGCGACAGGTAGATATAGAGCAGCGCCCCGAAGTCCACGATCGAAAACGTCAGGAGCAGAAGAAGGGGCGTGATGATCGCCGCTTCGATCAGCGTGGACCCGCGCGAACTGCGCAGCCGTCCGAATCTCCGTTTGCGTGTACTGGCCATCGATGTCATGAGCAGGAGAGCACGCGAGACTTGACGCTGTTCCGGGGCTGCTTGGCCTTCTCGTCCGTTACCTCCTCGTCGAGCTTGTCGACGAGAGCAGCAAACCCGCAGCGATTGGGATCGAACACTCCCCACTCATCCTGGGCGGACTTGGGCTGCGAGGGGCGCGGGCCTTTCGCCTTCACAGCCTTGTTTGCGCGCTTCGCCGGTTTCTTGCGGCGATCGCCAGGTTGCTCCTGGGGAGATGGAGCGAGCTCGTTCATGTCCGATTCGACCGACAGCTCATACACGTCGAGCGCGTCAGGCGAGTCGGCGGGCGCGAAAGGGCGTTGTACCGACGCGGCGGATGAATCCTCGAGATCAGCGGCCGGTTCGTCGAGCTGATCGACTGCTCCGGTCAGGTCAACTTCGAGCGGCCTTGCGACGTCGGGTGTTGCGGCCGGCCGCTCCTTCGGGCTCTCCTTCGAGTTGGGTTTTCCCCACGCCGCACGGATCGCGGCAAGTGCTGCCTTGAACGACGGCGTCGCTTTGTGCGAATCGGGATCGTCCTCTCCGACCAGCGGAGTAGGTACGCCGACTCGTTCCTCGACAAGCTCGACGCTCGGTTCTTCGACAGCTTCAACGTGAGCCTGCGTAACGACCGGCGATTCTTCGGCTGCTTCAACGAGTACCTGTTCGACCGGCGGTTGCTCGAAGGATTCGACGACGACCGCGGCCGCGGCTTCAGCGAGCACTGGA
The DNA here is from genome assembly GCA_025924295.1 of Vicinamibacteria bacterium. GTDB lineage: Bacteria > Acidobacteriota > Vicinamibacteria > Vicinamibacterales > UBA2999 > Gp6-AA40. Next base: position 202 of record JAICEG010000503.1, on the reverse strand, counting down.
GTCTCGACGGCGGCAGGCTCCGGCTCGACTTCGAACGTAGTGTCCGGCTTCAGCCGGACCGGATCGTAGATTGGTGTCTCCAGATCATCATCGACCGCGGCTGGTGCTGGCGCCTCATGCGCGAGCGGTCTGTCGAGCAGGTCACTGCGCCACGCGCCTGCATCTGGCTCGGGTTCGGGCGCCGTCCATGCTGCCGTGTCGT
>JAICEG010000502.1 GCA_025924295.1 Vicinamibacteria bacterium | reverse complement strand
TCGGGCTGTCACTGGCGGCAGCAGGGTGGGGCCCCGTCACAGCGGTGGAAGGTGATCCCATCGCCGGAGCGGACCTGTCACGCAACGCTTCGCCGTTCTCCGGCCAGGTGAAGACCATTCGGCGCAGTGTCGAGAGCTACGTTGCCTCATTGCAGGCGACAGACGTCCAGGACGCAACGATCGTGGTCGATCCGCCGCGCTCGGGGATCTCCAGGGACGCGATCACGCATCTCATCCGGCTGCTGCCGACACGACTCGTGTACATCTCGTGCGACGTCGCGACGCTCGCACGGGACACACGCCTGCTGCACGACGCCGGCTACGGCCTGGAGCACCTCAGCGGCATCGATCTGTTCCCGAACACGGCGCATGTCGAGACGGTCGCCGTGCTGAGCCGCTGACCGCTCAGCGCGTACGCGTTCCCGCGCTGGCCGTCGTGGGACGTGCTTCGGCGACGCCCGTCAGCTCACGCTCCGCCCGCAGCCAGTGATCGACGTGATGACCGTGGGTGAAGCCGTCCTGAACGAAGAGCTCGTATGCCCTCAGCGCGATCTGTTCGTGTGTGACGTTGGGTGATTCGACCGTCTCAGCGGGCTGAGGCGCAACTGGTCGCCTGGGTGCGCTCTTCTTGACCAACCGTGGGCCGGTCGGTTCGGGCTGTGGCTTTGCCTTGCTTGCTCGGGGCATCAGGATCCTTTCCGCGTTCTGAACGACACGTGGCCTATGAAGAACCGTGACGGTGCGAGCAAGACCGAGGCCACAATCGGTCGTGAAGGATCTCGCGATTGAGGTCGTTTTCAACGCTCCGCCCGCGAAATCGTTCAGCCCCTTGCGTGAATATTCCACAGATGTGTCTCGTCAGCGTTGCAACGCTACAAGTCTGTTGAGAAGTTAACGGAAACTTCGTTACTTCCTGGCAGCCTCAACGAAGCCTTCGAAGATCGGCCTGAACTCGCCGGTACGGTAGAAGTTCTCCGGATGCCACTGGACGCCGAGGCAGAAGCGGCGACTGGGATCTTCGATGGCTTCGATCACGCCATCGGGCGCCGTCGCACTGACGGCGAGCCCCTGGCCGAGCACCTTCGGCGCCTGATGGTGACGGCTGTTCACCGGGCAGGAGTCGCCATCCAATGTCTCGTGCATCAGGCGATCGAGCAGGCTACCCTCGGCGATCCACACTTCATGAGCGATCGTCACGGGTGATTCGCGGTGCGTGTGGTTGACGGTGACGCCGACCTCCTCCTGAATGTCCTGCACGAGCGACCCGCCGCGCGCGACGTTGAGCACCTGGATGCCGCGGCAGATCGCGAGCAGGGGAAGGTCGGCTTCGATTGCCCGCCGCGCCAGCTCGAGCTCGTAGTCATCGCGGCCCGGCTCGGCGGCGGAGTACGTGGGGTGTGCGGCCTCGCCGTAGATTGACGGCAACACATCCCCGCCACCCGGCAGCAGCACGCCGTCGACTGACTTGATGACGTCCGCAGGGCGATCCACGGTGCGGTCGAGCACACGAATATCCGCACCGGCCCGGCGGATGGCCTCTTCGTAGTCACGAATCTTGTCGCAGGGCGATATGGCAATGATCGGCATGCCTTACATCCTCTGTGGCACTCCAATTCCCATGAGGTCCAGTGCCCGGGTCAGTTGGTTGCGCACATAGATCACGCCGGCCGCCCGCCACCGGCGCACATTATCGCGCTCCTCGTTCAGAATCGACGATCGACTCGGGGGCTGGAGGTTGTAGTAGGCATTGAATGCCTGGGCTAAGCCGAACGCGTACTTCGCGAGCACGGAAAACTCGAGCGTGGCGATGACCTGGTCGACGATCTCGTCGAGGCGTGACGCTTCGAGTACCAGTGCCCAGAGCTCGTGGCCGTTGTCGCCGGTCAATTCCCCGGCGGGCTGCTGGTCCAGCAGGGCGAGGAGCGCAGCTTCGTCGAGGCCGTCCCGTTCCTGCACGTTCCTGAAGATGTTGTTCATCCGCACGATGGCGTACTGAATGTACGGACCGGTCTCACCCTGAAAGCTGATCGCTTCCTCGAGATCGAATGCGATGACCTTCCCGCGCGAGAACTTGATCAGGAAGTAGCGCACCGCGGCGACGCCGATCAGTCCGGCGATGCGGGTCACCTCGTCATCGGGCAGTTCGGGATTGCGCTTCGTCACTTCCTCGCGTGCCTTGCGGATGACGATGTCCAGCAGGTCGTCGGCTTTCACACCGAGCCCCTTGCGGCCTGATACCTCGACGAACGGCCGTCGAGCTTCTTCGGAGTCGGGCGGTGGAGCAAACCCGAGCTCGCGGGCAGTGGCATGGGAGAGCGCGACCATTTCGTACGAGAAGTGATGCGACCGCTGTGCGCCCTCAGGATGGCCGACGGCAATCAACGCCTGCTTGAGCAGCTTCTGCAGGTACGACTGTCGAACGTCGATGACGTTGTACACGTACGCAGCACCGCCGTAGCTGGGATGTTCCCTGACGCCGTCAGCGCTCGACGTCGCCCACAAGGGGCCGTTCGGCTTCTCCGCGAAGACGCGATACAGGAAATCGCGGCCCAGCAGGCCGAGCTTCCAGAACTGGTAGGCGATGTCCTTGCCGACATAGGTCACGACCCCATTCGAACGGACGATCACCTTCTCGCGTTCCTCGGCTTCCTCATCGGACTCAGTGGCAGTGGCGTAGTCTGGCGACGGTCCGTTGGGCATCGACTCGAGTTCTTCCTGAATCGGCATCACCCAGCATCCTGCCAGCCGCCCTTCCGTTCGCAGATAGACCGCGCCTTTGGACTTGAGAACGTCGAACGCCTGCGCCCAGAACTTCAAGCGCAGGATGTCGCCTTCCCAGGTGAGCAGGTCGTAGTCGACGTTCATCCGGGCCATCGTCGCCAGATGAGATCGGACGATCCGATCGGCAATGAAGGCGGCGATCTCGGCGTTGTCGTTGCCGCCGTGCTCGATGTCGTGCAACGCGTCCGCGCGCACCTGCAGGCGGGACTTGTCGGCGTCGTACCACTCGGTGACGCGCGCGTAGAGATCCCAGCAGTAGTAGTCGAACCGTGTGGCAT
>JAICEG010000501.1 GCA_025924295.1 Vicinamibacteria bacterium | reverse complement strand
GGCGCCGACGTGAACGCCACCGAGCCCTCACAGAATCAGGACGCGTTGATGTGGGCCGCCGCCGAGCGTCACCCTGATGTGGTGCGCCTGCTCATCGAGGCAGGAGCGAATCCGCAGGCGCATACGAAAAAGGGATTCACTGCGCTGCACTTTGCAACTCGCGAAGGTGATCTCGCAACCACGCGTCAACTGCTGGCGGCGGGTGTGAACGTGAACATCCGATCGCTCCCCGAGCAACCGGTGGCCGAGACGCCTCGAAACGATTCCGGTGGACGGAGCTCGTCGGGGGCTGCCGCAGTGAGCGTGGCCCCGAGAGGTCCGGCCTATCAGGCGACGCTTTCGGCTGGCAGCACTCCCTTGCTGGTGGCAACGGTGAGAGGGCACGTGCCGCTCGCGATGTTCCTCCTCGAGCAAGGCGCCGATCCGAATGTGATCGATGCTGGATTCACTCCTCTGCATTGGGCGTCGGCGACGTGGGAGGGCGGGATCTCGAACACCGTCTACGGCTTCGTCGATCCGATGAGCGGGATTCCGAATCGCAAGGCGAAGCTCGATCTCGTGAAGGCGCTGCTGGCACGCGGGGCGAATCCCAACGTGCGCATGACGAAGCGACCGCCCGGGTTCTCCGGGCTCGGCGGCGGCTACGAAGATGCGCCGGGTGCGACGCCGTTCCTGCTCGCGAGTGCGTCGGTCGATCTCGAGATGATGCAGTTGCTGCTCGCGGCGGGAGCGGATCCAACACTCGTGACCGACACGAAGACCACGCCGGTGATGGCTGCGTCAGGCTTGAATCGCGGCATTGGTGAAAGCCCGACCACCGAGGCGGAAGCGCTTGCGGCCGTCAGGTTCCTGATGCAGCTGGGCGCCGACGCGAAGGGCGCGACCACCAACGGTGAGAACGCGTTGTTCGGTGCCGCGTATCGCGGGTGGAACACGCTGCTCGCGCTCCTCATCGAGAAGGGCGCGGACGTGAACGCTGTCAGCAAGGCGGGTGTCACACCCTGGCTGGCGGCGTCCGGATACGGAGATCGGCTGGGCGGCGTGCTCTACAACAAAGAAGGGGCGGATCTGCTGCTCGCCCACGGCGCCGATCCAAAGCTCGGGAAGCCCTGTCAGGCCCAGAACAAGTGTCGCTGATCCACCGCCGTGTGACGACGCGGGCCGTGATCACGTGCGTCTGCATCGCATGGATGGGAGCGGTGTGCTTCGAGGCGTCCATTCGAGGCAGTGCTTCGACCGCCCCGGCACAAGGCGGTGTCACGCGCGAAACGCCAGCCAAAGCGCTGGTCGCAAAGTATTGCCTCACCTGTCACAACGAACGCTTGAAGACGGCGGGCCTTCTGCTGGACAAGGCCGACAGCGAGCAAGTATCCAACTCGGCGGAGATCTGGGAAAAAGTGGTCGTGCAGCTGCGCAGCCGCGCGATGCCTCCGGCAAGCATGCCGCGTCCGGACAGCGCGACCTACGACAACGTCGCGACCTGGCTCGAGAGCGAGCTCGATCGCGCGGCGCTGGCGCGGCCCAACCCGGGCCGTCCCGCTGACCTGCACCGGCTCAATCGCACGGAGTACGCGAACGCCGTTCGCGACCTAATCGGCATCGAGGTCGACGCGACATCGATGCTGCCGCCGGATGCCCAGGCCCACGGCTTCGACACCAACGCCGATGCGCTCGGCATGGAGCCTGCGCTGCTCGAGCGGTACCTGACTGCCGCCGCGAAGATTGCGCGCGTGGCCGTCGGCGACGCGACGCTTCGACCGACGGTCGAGCGCTACACCGCGGTGAAGGGCAACTCCAACGAGCAGACCTGGCTCTGGCAGACCGAGCGCCTGGACGAGTCGTTCTCGCTCGGCTCGCGCGGGGGGATCGCGGTCCGTCACTACTTCCCGGTCGATGGCGAATACGACATCAGGGTCAGGCTGCTGCGGACGTATGCAGGCGTCATCCGTGGGCTCAACGCGCCGGCCACGATTGAGATCCGTGTCGATGGGAACCGCGTCGGGCAGTTCACGATCGGCGGTCCCGCAGCCGCGGGATCTGCGGGCACGGCGGAACCCGCCGACAATCTCGACGACAAGCTGCAGGTTCGGCTGACGCTCAAAGCGGGTCTCCGCCAGGTGCTCGCGACCGTTGTCAAATCCGAGAGCATCAAGGCAGAGGGTATGGGCCCGGCTCGCGTTCCGATCTGGAACCGCGAGGGCGATGTGCCGAGCGCGGAACTGGCGGTCTCGTCGCTGCTGATCGGAGGGCCGTACAACGGACGCGTTCCGGAGGATTCGCCGAGCCGTCGCCGAATCTTCGTGTGCCAGCCGGCAACCGCCGCCGACGAGATCGGTTGCGCCACTCAGATCCTGTCCACCCTCGCGCGCCGTGCCTATCGCCGGCCGGAAACGACCGGCGATGTCCAGACGCTGCTCGAGTTCTACAAGACCGGTCGCGTCAATGGCGGCTTCGACGGCGGCATTCGTGCGGCGCTCGAGCGGGTGCTCGTCAGCCCCGACTTCCTGTTTCGAATCGAAGCCGATCCCGACAAAGTCGCGCCCGGCACGCCGTATCGCCTGACTGACGTCGAGCTCGCCTCGCGCCTGTCGTTCTTCCTCTGGAGCAGCATCCCGGATGACGAACTGCTGAATGTGGCGATCGCAGGGAAGCTTCGCGACGCCAACGTCCTCGAACAGCAAGTCCGACGAATGCTCGCCGATCGCCGGGCGCGCACCGCGCTGGTCGAGAACTTCTTCGGCCAGTGGCTGCAGACCCGCAACGTCTGGCTGTTGACGCCGGATGCCAACACGAAGTTCCCGTGGTTCGATGACAACCTGCGCTCGGCGTTCGTCAGGGAGACCGAACTCTTCCTCGACGATCAGCTGAAGGGCGACCGCGGCATCGCGGAACTGCTCACGGCAAACACGACGTTCCTGAACGAGCAACTGGCCCGCCACTACGGTATGTCCGGCGTGTATGGAAGCCACTTCCGCCGCGTCACGCTCGCTGACGAGAACCGCTGGGGCCTGCTGGGCAAGGGCAGTGTCCTGGCGGTCACGTCGTACCCGACGCGGACGTCGCC
>JAICEG010000500.1 GCA_025924295.1 Vicinamibacteria bacterium | reverse complement strand
GGCGAACGGATCAGCGTCACGGTGGACGGCGCGCTCGTGGCCGTCGCGCCGCTGCGGACCGCCGTCTGGCCCTCAGCCTCCCGCCCAGGAACGATTCTCGTCCTCGGCGGGCAGTCCGGCGCGCTCTTCCGCACGATTCAGACGTCTTCAGAAGTCGTCGACGTCCTCGCGATCCGGTAGGCGTGAACGTTGAACGCTGAACCTTGAACGTGACGCTTGGCTTGATTGCCGGCAACGGCAGATTTCCGTTTCTCGTTCTCGACGCTGCCCGTGCGCTGGGCCACGACGTTACCATCGTGGCCGTCAAAGAGGAAGCGTTCACCGAGCTCAACGACGCGGCCAGGCGACACGGCGCCTCGATTAACTGGATCTCGCTGGGGCAGTTGGGGACGTGTATCCGCCTGCTGCGCGAGGCCGGCGTCACGCGGGCGGTGATGGCCGGGCAGGTCAAGCACACCAAGATATTCGGCGGCATCATCCCCGACCTCACGTTCATCTCGGTGTTGAAGAAGCTGACGTCGCGCAACACGGATGGACTCATTGGAGCGGTCGCCGGTGTGATGGGGGAGAACGGCATCGAGCTCATAGATTCGACCACGCTGCTGACACCGCTGCTGGCGCGACCGGGAGTGTTGACCCGGCGTGCGCCATCGGAGGACGAGCTGCGCGATTTCGAATTCGGGTACCGCATGGCCGATGTCATTGCGGGGCTCGACATCGGTCAGACGATTGCCGTCAAGCATCAGGCGGTCGTCGCCGTCGAAGCGATGGAAGGGACCGACGAAGTCATCGGCCGCGCTGGTCACCTGGCCGGACCGGGCGTGCGCATCGTCAAGGTCGCAAAGCCGAAGCAGGATATGCGTTTCGATGTGCCGGTCGTCGGCTTCGCCACGATCGAGGCGATGAGGGTCGCGGGTGCCTCTGCGCTTTCGATCGACGCCGGCAAGACACTCGTGCTCGACGACGCCGCGCTGTTCGCGTCCGCCAATGAAGCCGGCATCACCATCGTCGGGCGCGAGAAGCCCGCGGCCGCATGAGCGCACCTCTGCGCATCGCCGTCGTTGGTGTCGGGCACCTCGGTCAGCACCACGCTCGCCTGCTGGCAGCCATGCCCGGCGTTGACCTCGTCGGCGTCGTGGACACCAAACCCGGCCGGGCGGTAGAAGTGGGGGCGAAGTTCGGCGTTCCCGGGTTCACGCAACTTGCCGACCTGCCGCTCGATGGTCTTGCCGCCGCGACGGTTGCGGTGCCGACGATTTCCCATCTCGAGGTGGCACTGCCGCTGATCGATCGGGGCATCGCCGTGCTGGTCGAGAAGCCGTTGGCGCCGTCGGTTGCCGACGCGGATCGTCTGATCGAGGCCGCCGCACGGCGCGACGTGGTGCTCGCAGCCGGGCACACCGAGCGCTTCAACCCTGCCGTCGTCGCGGCGCTGCCGCTCGTGGCGAATCCGCGCTTCGTCGAGATCCATCGACTCGGGACGTTTCCGGAGCGCAGTCTCGATATCGACGTCGTATTCGACTTGATGATTCACGACCTCGACCTGCTGCTCGCGGCAGTGAAGTCGGAGGTCGCATCGATCGAGGCGATCGGCGTGAACGTCCTCACGCCGCGCACCGACATCGCCAACGTCCGTCTGCGGTTTGCGTCGGGCTGTATCGCGAACGTGACCGCCAGCCGGATCAGTCGCGACAAGGTCCGCAAGGTTCGCTTCTTCCAGCAGTCGTCGTATCTGTCGATTGACTATGCCTCGCAGGAAGTCGAGATCTACCGGCTGGTCGCGCAGAACGGCCGGCCCGTGATCGAGGGAGGCAAACTCGAAGTGGTGCGCGACGAACCGCTGCACGCCGAGCTGGCAGACTTCGTTGCCGCGGTGCGGGATCGGCGTGAGCCGGGAGTGAGCGGACGTGCCGGACGGGAGGCGTTGGAGTTGGCCACCAGGGTGGCGCAGGCAATGACGCAAAGTGATGTGTAATTCTGCATTCAGCATTCTGCATTACGAGTTCCCATGAGTACTGTGACTGCGTTCGATGTGTACGTGGATCGGATCAATCGGGGTGAGCCGTTGAGTGCCGACGAGATCCGTGAACTGGCTGTGACCCCGGACATCCTGTCGCTCGGCATGCTGGCCGATACTGTTCGGCGCCGGCTGCACGAGACACGCGCCACGTTCCTGCGGGTGGCAGACGTCGCGTTCGACAATCAGGCGATGCTGGGCCAGTCGCCAGCAGCTCGGGAGATTCGATTGACGGGATCCCCTTCGACGCTCGCGGCGGCGGTCGCGGCAGTCGAAGCGGCCAGAGCAGTTGCCGGCGATCGGAAAGTCGCGGGCTTCTCGTGGGATGACATCGCTCGATGGTCAGCGGGAGCGTCGACAGGACAGGTCCTCGCGCGCCTCAGGCAGGCGGGCCTCGATGCGATCGTCGATCTACCGCTTGATGTCATCGACGATCCTCGGTACGCGGTCGAAAGCCTGAAAGACGCTGGCTTTCTCCAGTTGCGTCTCACGATCAGCAAGGCGCCAGCCGATGCACGAACGCCTTTGCTGATTCGAGCCGCGCAACTACAGGACTCAGCAGGTGCAATCCACGCGCTCAACCCGCTTCCGCTGTCGCTGAGCACGTTCAGGCCCACGACCGGGTACGAGGACGTGAAGATGGTCGCGCTCGCGCGCCTCGCCGCGCCCAACGTACCGTCGATTCAAGTCGACTGGCAACGATATGGGCCGAAGCTGGCGCAGGTGGCGTTGACCTTTGGCGCCGACGACATCGACGGCGTGTCGGCGTCTGATGAGGCGCCGGAAGGACGACGCCGCGCGCCGCGCGCCGAGATCGAACGCAACATCGAAGCGGCCGGGTTGCTACCCGTCGAACGCGACGGCTGGTTCAATCTCCTGCAGTCATGACCATTCCCAATTTCCAGTTCCCGACTCCCAATACAGTTGGGAAGCAGTCTCGTCATCAGCTGGCCCTGGAAGTGGAGCGTGGGATTTGGGAGTTGGAGGTTGGGAGTTAGCTTGGAAACCGTTCGTATAGGCGCGGTGGGATATCTCAACGCGCGCCCCCTGACCTGGGCTCTCGACGCCGATCCGGACCGCT
>JAICEG010000499.1 GCA_025924295.1 Vicinamibacteria bacterium | reverse complement strand
GTTTGTACTTCAAGCCGACGTCGACGATCTCCATGCCGAGGTCGAAGTTCTCGTGGTCGAGACAGAGCAGCGACAGATCGAGATAGTGCTGCTCTTCAGACGGCTCGAGCCGCGCCGCCGTTCGAAGCGCGTCATAGGCCTCCTGAATACGGTTCGCGCCGACGTAGGCACGCGACACGAGGTTGTAGAGCTCGCCGGTTCTCTGATTATCCCGAAACAGCTCCTGGGCGACCTCAATGGCCCTTTCGTGTTCGCCCGCGTCGACCAGCATGAGCGTCTGGTTGTATCCGGCAACGTAGGGATCCTTGTAGCCCGCTCGCGCCGCGCCGAATTGACGGGCCGCATCGGCATAAAGCTTCGCGCCACCGAGCAGCATCCCGGCTTCGAACCGGCTCGTCGCATCTCCCGCGGCCAGTCGATCCAGCAGTGCGACGGCGCGCGGCGTCTGCCCTTGCTCGAGCAGACACGACGCAAAGTGGAGCGTCCACGTGGGATTCGCCATCGCGCGTGCACCGCTCTTCTCATAGTGCGCGAGTGCAGCGGCACTCTGTTTGCGCGCGAAGTGAATCTCACCGAGGTGCAGATGCGCGATTTCATCGTCAGGCACGACGCCGAGCACTTCCTTGAACAGACGTTCGGCTTCGGTGTGCCGTCCTGCACTGAGCTCGTTCACACCCAGGTTCTTTTTCGCCGGGTAGAAAGACGGATCTATCGCCAGCGCTTCGCGAAAGCGCCGATTCGCGTCGTCGGTCCGCCCGGCGCCAGTCAGCGCAATGCCGAGGAGATTGAGAGTTTTCAGGTCGCGCGGGGTAGACGAGAGCGTCCGACTGAGAAGGGAAATCGCCGGCTTGAAATCTCCGTTTTGAACCAGCAACGTCGCGCATTCGAGAGGCGCCTGCTCCGGCTTGCACTCGGGATTGTCAAGGGTTCGCGACGCCTGCGGCCGCGGTGCCGGACGACTGCCGGACGCGGACTGACCGGGAAAACCGGCGCTGAGAAACAGCACTGCCAGGGAGACGACGAGCACGGGAAATTATCGGTTCAGGCCCGAGAAGAACACAAACAAGAGGTCAGGAGTTCAGGAGTTTTCTGCTGATCTCCTTGACCTCTTGTGTCAGCTTACTTAAAAACGGAATCGACCGCCGAACTGCATGATTCGGCCAGGCAGCGCATCGGTCGATCGTCCGAAGGCGGCGCTCGTGAGGTTCGATTGTGGCGGGAGCAGGTTCGTCGTGTTGAACAGGTTGAACATCTCGAACCGCACCTGCACTTCGCTGCTGGCACCCACAGCGGGCAGCTTGATCGACCGGCTCAAGGCGAAGTCCACGTTGAAGTAGCGGGGCCCGCGGTACGTGTTCCTGCCGAGCGTCCCGGCAATTCCTGGCGCTGGCGTCGGAAAATCCGACGCGGAGAAAATGCCGCGCAGGAAGTCGTCGTTGCTCAGGCCTGACAGCGACGATCCGAACTGTGGCACGTTCGGACGGTCGTACTGCACACCGTCGGCGTTGTAATCGCAGCCGCTGTTGCCGACGATCGTGCCGCCCGCGTCGCGAATCGGTGCAAACGCGCGCCCCTGACAGAACACCGTGAACGGCGTGCCGCTCTGTGCAATCAGCACGCCCGTGGCGTTCCACCCTGACAGGATCGCCTTGGCAACGCCGGAGGTCGGACCCGGGATGGTCCATATCGACCACATCGAGACTTTTTGCGGCACGTCGAAATCCGACCGCCCCTTGTCCTGGTCCGGCGGGCCGAACGCATCGGGCCGCTGGGTCGCGGAAAACGTACTGGAGTAGTCCGTCGACCGCCCGATGGTATAGGCGCCGCCGAAGCTCAGATCCCGTCGCAACCACCGGGCTGAGAACGTGCCGCCGTGGAACGAGCTCAAATCGCTCGAATCGGTGTAGTTGATCGCGGCGAACCCCGGCAGGATCCGATCGAGCCTGTTGTCGAAGAGGTCTGCATTGAAGCGGTTGACGTCCCATTTTCGGTACGCGTTGCGACCACGCGACCCGATGTAATCCGCCTCCACGATGACATCGTGCCAGACCGATCGCTGCACCCCAAGGAACCAGTTGTCCAGGTACATGGGCTTGATATCGGAATCGACCACATGCACCACGCCGGCACCGTTGACCAGGCCGCCGTACTGGTTCAAGCCGGCAGTCAGGCCCGTGGGGCGTGGATAGTCGTAAGGCACTTCGGTGTTCTTGCCGAGGCCGAACACGGGCCTGACAATCGGATCCTGTACCGTGGCTGAGACTGCCGCGAACATGGGGAGGTTCTGGTACTCACTGTCCCAGATCTGGTTCGACATCCGATCGTAGGACCGTCCGATTCCACCTCGGACCGACATCCTCGCCTGGTTCGTCGGGTCCCACGCGAAGCTCGCCCGCGGCGCGAACGTGTGCATCCCTCCATCCCAGAGACCACCTTCCAGGTAATAGTGCCGCTCCACCATCTTCGCGTTCGACAGCCGCGTGCGGAGGTCCCCGTCGTCGCTGGCAAACTGGATGTTCGCCATGTCGTGCTTGGTGTTGTAGATGTTCAGGTACCCCTCGTAACGCAGCCCGGCGTTGATCGACAGGTTCGGTCGCGCTTTCCAATCGTTCTGAACGAACCCGGCGACCGACTGCGTCCGGTGGAAGCGGATGATGCGGGTGATGGGCTCCGCGGTCTTGGGGTCGATCGCAATCTGATCCTGCCGGAAGGCCTGGTCGGCCGCGAAGTCGAACACGGTGTTGAAGCCGTAGGTGGGACGGTTGAAGACGCGCGACGCTTCGTTGTCGGCATGCTCGCGCGTGTAGGCACCGCCCACTTTCAACGTGTGCGCTCCGCGCGTCATCGTGAGCACGTCCCGCCACTCGAAGCTGTTCTGGACGAACTCGTTCGGACCCCAGCCCACCTGGTAACCGGCGATCCCCGTCACGGTGACACCAGGAATGTCGGGACGCGGATTGAGCAGCTCACCCCATGGCCTGACCCAGCCGAACGAGGCCTCGTTCAGCACCGACGACGAGATGATCCGGGTCCAGTTCGTGTTGAAGTGCATGCTGCTGGTCGGCGACGCCGCCGTGAAGCCCGGATACACCTCCGGTGTGCCGAATCCGACCTT
>JAICEG010000498.1 GCA_025924295.1 Vicinamibacteria bacterium | reverse complement strand
TGTCTCGGCGAACTTGGTGAACGCGGGCATGTGGCCGTCAGGCGGATCGACGATGAGCGACGTCTGCCGGAACGCGCGGCGTGCGAAGTCGTTCCGAAACGCCCCGATATCGTTCTCGGCCCGCTTGATACCGCTCTCGACCTGCTTGACACGCGCCGCAAACGCTTCGTCGCTCAAGTACAGGTTGTTCCCCATATCCTTGGGACGCTCGCGTGGAATACCGCTGGTGTCGTCACTGCTCCAGACTCCCTGCAGATCCGGATCGCCCCACGGCGTCCTGGGCACGGTGTAGGGAATCGGTGCTCCACCGTTGTAGGCGGTGATGACGAGCGCCGGCGCGCTGGTGCTTTGACCCGATACCGTCAGTGACCCAATCCCGAGACTCGCGATCGCCAAAAGAGAAAATGAAAGGCCGCGCTTGGTCATGTACGACTCCTTGCTGCCAGTTCGGCGCGGCCCGATTATACGGCTAGGTCAGGGAACCCCGCGATACCGTGCCAAGGGTATTTCTGAGGGTGTATAGTCACTCTCGCGCGGGGCCACCGCCGTCCGCTGCTCATTCATCGAGGGAGAGGCCATGCCCACGTCACGTCGAGACTTCGTCAGGATTGCCGGCGCCGCAACGGCAGTGACCGCGCTCGGCTCACCGGCTTTGGGCTTCGCGAACGACCCGGCGCTCGGGCTGATCTTCCCGCCGAAGGACTACCCGATTCCGCCCGATGCGAGGCGTCTCTATCCCTCCGGCGTCGAGTTCCTCGGTGATGGCGTCGGCCTGCCCGGCGGCATGACGGTCGAGGGCTACGAGGAAGCGATCCCTCGCGTCGTGCCGGTCGCCGAAGCGCTCGCCAAGCGCGGCGCCAAGGTCATCTCGGTCTTCGGCTCATCGCTGACTTTCTACAAGGGCGCCAAGTTCAACGAGGAGTTGACGCAGCGCGTCACCAAGGCGACAGGCATGCCAGCCACGACTCAGAGCAACGGCCTCGTCGATGGACTGCGCACCGCCAACGCGAAGCGTGTTGCCGTAGCCACGGCCTACACCGACATCGTGACCGGCCGTCTGAAGGTCTTCCTTGAAGAGCACGGCTTCGAAGTGACTTCCGCCAAGGGACTCGGCTTCGAGCGGATCCCCGAAGGTGCGGCCACTCAGGAGATCCTGTTCAAGCTTGGCGTCGACGCCTACGCCAACTCGCGGAAGGCCGACGCACTCGTGATGTCGTGTGGCGCTTTGCGCACGCTCGATTTGATCGTACCGCTCGAGAAGCAGATCGCCGTGCCCGTCGTCTCGTCGACACCACACGGGCTCATGAACGGCGTCCGCCTCCTCGGCGTCAATCCGCGCGCGCAGGGCTTCGGCATGGTCTTCGCCCGCGCCTGACACCGGCCAACGGGAACTCGATCGCGCCTTCGTAGTGTCCGGCTTCAGCCGGACCGACCGTGGAGTCTGCCATGACACCTAGATGTGTGCTCGTTCTGATCGCTCTCGTCGCAGCCGCGTGCTCGTCGGCCCCACCCGAGCGACAAATCGTTGACGACGCCGCGACCGCGCTTGGCGGCGCAGATCGCATCCAGGCATTGGCGGCGCTCGAAGTCACCGGCAGCGGCCCGGCGCCCAACGCCGGCCAGAACCGGCTGCCTGACGACGAGCTGCCGGTGTGGCAAGTGAGCGAACATACCCGTTCGATCGACCTGGCGAACAACCGGACGCGTGTGCGCCAACTGCGCGAGGCACAATTCCAGTTCGCTGGCGCCACCGTGCAGCGAGTGACGCAGGGACTCGATGGCGACGTCGCCTACAACGTCGCCCCCGATGGAACGATGACGCGCGCTGGTGACGCTGCCGCGCGGGATCGACGCGTCGAGCTGCTGCATCACCCGGTCACGATCGTACGGGCAGCACTGGATCCCGCTGCGAAGCTGGCCAATCCCCGCACTGAAGGCGGCGAGCAGCTCGTCGACATCACCACCGCCAAGGGGGACGCCCTGACGCTGGCGATCGATCAGTCCACGCATCTGCCTTCTCGCGTGCGCTCCATGAGTGCGAACGCGAACATGGGCGACGTCGCAATCGTCACGACGTTCTCCGACTACGAGGACGTCGACGGCGTCAAGCTGCCCCGCAAGCTGACGACGATGATGGACAAGTACCTGCAGTTCGATCTGCAGGTCGCGAAGAACACCGTTGGCGGCAACGTTGCCGATCTCGCCGCAACGACCAGCGTGACCTCCGCGCCGGCGCCGCCGCCGCCGCCGGTCGCCGTCACCGTCGAAGAAGTCGCGAAGGGCATCTGGTGGCTGGCCGGATCGGGCAATCACCGCAGCATCGTGTTCGAGTTCGACGACCACCTCGTGCTCTATGAGGCGCCGGTCAACGAGGCGCGTTCAAAGGCGGTGATCGACAAGGCGAGAACAGTGAGCAGCAAGCCGCTCACCAAGGCCATCATCTCGCATCATCACTTCGATCACTCCGGAGGCTTGCGCGTCGCCGTCGCGGAGGGACTGACGATCGTGACACACCGCGCCAACGAGGCGTTCTTCAAGGACCTCCTGGCCCGCCAGCACACGATCGTGCCGGACGCATTGCAACAGAACCCGAAACCGGCGATGTTCGAGTTCGTCGACGATCAGATGACGCTGAAGGACAAGTCGATGGAGGTGCAGCTCTATCACCTGCTCGACAACCCGCGTGAGGGAACCAACCTGTATGCGTACGTGCCGCGCGAGCGGATGCTGGTACAGGCCGACCTCTACGACGCCAGCTGGCAGCAGCATCTCTGGGGCGAGAACGTGCTCACGAACCTCGCGCAGCGAAAGCTGCGAATCGATCGCGACGTGCCGGTGCACGGCGTGATCGAGCCCTTCGATCAGATGGTCAAGACCATCAAGGCGAAGCCCACGATCGCGGGCACGAATTGAACAGGCCCCGAAGCTGTCAGTTCCCATTCCCAACTTCTAACTCCCAATCAGCAAGGTCATTTGGAAGTTGGGAGTTGGGAGTTGAAAGTGAGCGTCAGCCCCCTAGTTGGCTACCCGAAGACAGCGGTAGCCAGTTCCGCAGGAGTCGGCATCGCCGACCTCCACCTCTCGCATGCCCGCGAGCGTGTTGAGGATGATCTGGCCTTCGGCAGTGAT
>JAICEG010000497.1 GCA_025924295.1 Vicinamibacteria bacterium | reverse complement strand
CATTCGCCTCGCGCAGCTTGTCCGAATCTCTGTTTGTTTTCTCTTGGCAGGTCTGGTCGGTGGCTTTGCCGGGCAAGTCATCTGGCTCTTTAGTTGCCAATCTGAAGGAACCTCCATTCAGCAGTTCATTGGTTGTCGCGACACATCCAACCTCTTGTGGAAGTTGGGAACAGGATTGGCTTCCGCACTTGCGCTGGCGGGCGCGGCGACGATTGTTGTAACGGAGTTCAGCCTGACTCGCCTTAGGCGACGGGCCGAGGAGCGCGCCGAGATGGTTCGGGCGAGAGGGAACCTTGAAGCCTAGCCAAATCTGGGTGTACCTCGAAAGGTCAGCTTGGTGACGACTCGTCTGCCAAGAGTGACACGGTGGGCTACGGATAGTATTCGGATGACAGCGAGGTTGTTAAGGTGATCGCCTATGCCTACTGAAAAATCCGTCCCGGGCGAACGCGACTATTGTGGATCCGGGATGCTGAAGACCGACGAGGCCACGCCCAGACGTCACAGCCCGGGAACCTCGAACTGAGGACGAGAAGAAGGTGTGAATGCCGGAGCAACTTCGGAGCAACAACGCCCAAACACCAAGGAAGACCAAGCATCATCAGGGACCAGAAGACGAAGCCATGCATCAATATCGATAACCCTGTACGGTCTGCAAAACCTCCATCCCCGGTACAAATCCGGGCGGCGCCTCCAATTCTCCAGTTCAAATTCGATCGTTTGTACGGCCGCAGCACAAGCGAACGCCTTCAATTGGACTACGGTGGACTACAAATCAGCGGCCCGTGCTCGAACCCGTACGGTAAATCGCTGATCGAGGCGCGTTGATCCTCCGGAGGTTGGCAAGGGACGGAGGTCCCGAGGACTTCTGCCTCAGCGGCGCGGCAAGGGGCGAAGACGCGTACGCCTTCTGCTTCCCGCAGTGTTCGTTCGTTCTGGACGGAGACGCAGTTCGCACCGAACTCCCGGCAACTAACGGCCCCAATGGCCGGTTTGCCCTGTCCACCGAGGCGAAGTCTCGGCGACATTCTGTTCGCAGAGCCGTAGTGAAGTCTGCCTCTTGGCACTGGTGATGTGGCCTCGACGGGCGGAAAGTCGGCTCGCGTTCGCGGGGTGAACGCCGGCCTCTCGCATGAGCGCATTCGCTTCGTCCAACGCGAGCTGGCGTTGCTCATCTGAAAGGTGGTATGCACGGTTCGACCCGACGAACACCATCAGGTAACCCTGTTCGCATTCCGCAGTACCAGCGTTGATAACACTCGACGGGCGACGCGTGACAGCCAGCGTCGTCAACTCTCCCGGCCGGGAAGTCATGACGGTTTCGCGTGAACGTCTAACGCGAATCTTTGGGGGAGTTCGAACATGAAGCAAGTCTCACATGCCTTTCTAGGATTGGTCGCCGTTCTTGCGTTGACCAGTGCCCCGGTTCCAGCCTTCGCTCAATCCAATCACGACAGCGTGTCGAGCGACGGGTCCGTTGTTGCCGCAGAGGCGGCAGTTCGCAGACCTGCTCGGCCGTCGGTTGGCGAGTCCACCGTCACCGCAGCTGCTCTTTCCGCCGAAGGAGTCAACATCGCGCCCGAATCTGCTGCGCGGTTGACGCGCCTGTTGGCGCTCAGAGACCCCGCTGAAACCGGCACCGAAGTCGTGATCGGTCCAGACACGCGCGAACGGCTCTACACGACGACCTACCCGACGCGGGCCAAGGTGCTCATTACCTTCAGCGCCGGCCGCTGTAGCGGAACGATGATCGGCCCGAATACGGTCGCGACCGCGGGACACTGCGTGCACTCGGGCGGGTCCGCCGGGGCCTGGTATCCGGTGAGCAGTATCCGGGTTTATCCCGGCCGAGACGGTACCAGCAGCCCGTACGGCTTCTGCACTGCAAGGACGACATATTCGGTAGCCGGCTGGACGGTCACCGGCAGCGAAAGTTTCGACTACGGTGCGATCAAACTGAACTGCACGGTTGGCAACACCGTGGGATGGTTCGGTATCACGACCGTCGCGCCGACCGGTTTCCCCTCTGTTATCGGGGGATATCCCGGAGACAAACCGCTGACCCAGTGGACCAGTAGCGACCGCATCCGCGCGGCCTCCACGAATCAGGTGTTCTACCTCAACGACACGATCGGCGGGCAGAGCGGAAGCGCCGTTTGGTACGATCGCGACGGGCCGTACATCATCGGCATCCATGCCTATGGCACGCACGGTACCGGCAACCACCTTCTCTACAACCACGGGACGCGCATCATTGCCGCTGTCTTCAACAACCTTGTCGCCTGGAGCAACGCCCCATAGGGCGGTTGCCTGGAGGGTTGCGCGAGGCAGGGTGAGATGCCTGCCTCCCGCACCACCCTGCGCCGAGGAAGCAATGACGAACCGTCTGTACGAATGGTTGTGCGTGCTCTGCTTGTTAGCGCCGACGGCTTCCTGCGTCGCGGGCAGTGGGCCCAACGACGCGGTGAGTCACGACGACCCCCAAACCTCGCTTGCCCTGGCAGAAGGGGTGAGGGGGACGATTGCAGAAGAGGGCGGCAGGCCCGTCGAGGGTGCGATGATCGTCCCGAAATCGCTCGACATCAACGGCCCGGCGGTTCCCGAGATCGCCATCCTCTCCGACACGGGCGGACGTTATCAGTGGCCGCTCCGCCCTGGGCGTTACGATGTCCTGGTCCGCGCCAGCGGCTACGAGGACGTCACACGGCAGGTCACGGTGGCTCCCCGAAGCGTCGCAACGCTCGATTTTACGGTGCGTCCCGCTCGATGATCCTTGCTCAGAGTGGGCTGCCCTGTGGCATCCGACGGGTGCTGCAGATGTAGCGCTACTGCTTTGCGATCGATAGATGCTCGCTGACCGGCTGGACAGGCTGACGTTCGGTGAACGACACCCGCATTCGGGTTCTCAAGGTCTTCGACGCCTGCAATCAACGCACAGCCATGGAATTCATCGACGACCGCCGCTTACCCTTCCGCGTTCATGTCGTCCAGACCGACAATGGCGCCGAGTTCCAGTCCCACTTCCACTGGCATCTCGAAGACCTCGACATCCGGCATGTGTACATCCGGCCGCGGACGCCTCATCTGAACGGCAAGGTCGAACGATCGCATCGGATCGACGACCAGGAGT
>JAICEG010000496.1 GCA_025924295.1 Vicinamibacteria bacterium | reverse complement strand
GTTCGATCCAGGCGGACATGAGAATTCTCCGGGCGGATTCTAGCACCGATTCCAAAAAAGAACGGGCCGGGTTTCCCTCCCACATCGTGACATGACAGGGGCGCTGGCGACTGACGATTGGGTATACCGGTACGGGGATTCGAACCCCGGTCCCGTGGCTGAGAACCACGTGTCCTGACCCCTAGACGATACCGGCCCGAGCAGGAACTTCACATTTTACGATCCTCGTGCTCGGGCCGGCAAGAGTCTGCCTATCGCCGGTACCTTTCACCGTTCCGGTAGCCTTGCTCGTAGCCCTGCCGGAAGCCGGCGCGATAGTTGTTTTTGTAGGCATCACGCGATCCGTAGGAGCCGTTGTAGCCCTCATCCCCGTCGCGATAGTCGCCATGGCTGACCGGGTCGTACCGGTCGCGGTCCTCTCGATCGTCGGTACCCTTTTCCCAGCCGTCGCTATAGCCACGCGCGTACGCCGGGTCCTGGTATCCACGAAGGACGCGCGGATCGCGACGACCGTCACGTCGCCCTTGCGCGTTGACAGCGCGATACCTGTTGTAACCGTCGCGATATCCGAACACGAAGCCACGCCTGAACTCATCG
Source organism: Vicinamibacteria bacterium (assembly GCA_025924295.1). Taxonomy (GTDB): domain Bacteria; phylum Acidobacteriota; class Vicinamibacteria; order Vicinamibacterales; family UBA2999; genus Gp6-AA40. Next base: position 2,601 of record JAICEG010000496.1, on the reverse strand, counting down.
CGATACGCGTCGCGGCTGCCGTAGCGCCCCTGATACCCGCGGTCGCCATCGCGGTAGACCGAGCTGCGTTCGGCTTGCGGATCTCGTCCGTCGCGCCCGTCTCGCTCGCCCTGCTGCACGCCTTCTCTGTAGCCCCGGTCATAACCGCCCCCGAAGCTCTGCGCGAACGCGAAAGTCGGACTCACGAGCGTTAGGCATAGCGCGCCGATGACGAACCGCCTGCGGTGCCGATTCCCCATGATCGTTCTCCGAGGCGCTGGCTGAAGAGGCAAAGTGCAAACGACAAGCCACACCGATCCGTGCCGTCTGTCACGCAATTCGTCGCAGAACCGGGACGAATCGTCCTCTCATGAGTGCGTGTTAGCGTAGGTCGCCAATGATTCGCGCCCTCAAAGCCATCGACGCTCACGCGGGTGGGCAGACCCTCCGGCTCATCATCGACGGATTCCCGCGTCCACACGGGCGAACCGCGTCGCAGCAGCACGACTGGGCCAAGAGGAATGCGGACGCGCTGCGGCGCGCGGTGGTACTGCCACCGCGCGGGCACGAGGACCTGACCGCCGCGTTGCTGACCGAACCGGTGTCGCCGCAGGCGCACGCAGGTCTGCTGCTGATGGATGCCGGCGGCTATCCCTCGATGAGCGGTCACAGTGTCATTGCCGCGACCACGATTGCGGTCGAGCGTGGGCTGCTCTTCTCGCGCGACTTCGATCACACCGAAGCGACAGTGCTCTTCGATACGCGAGCCGGTCTCGTACGCGCGCGCGCGCGGTTGATCGTGCACGGTGACGCACGCCGCGTCGACGCCGTCACGATCAGCAACGTGGCTGCATTCGTGCACGCCGCATCAGAGATCGTGAAGATTGGAACGCGCCAGCTCCGCGTGGACGTTGCGTTCGGCGGTGCGTTCTACGCGATCGTGGACACGGAGGCGACGGGTATTCCCCTCATCGCCGCACGACTCCCAGACCTCCGGCGACTCGCAATCGATATCTGCCGGTCGCTTGGTGACTCGGTCGTCCCCGAGCATCCCGGCGACCCGAAGCTTGCCGGTGTCGCCGGTGTCATCTTCACTGGTCCACCGCAGGATCCCGAGGCCCACCTTCGCAACGTCACGGTGAATGCGGCCGGCAGCGTCGATCTGTCCGCGAGCGGAACGGGGACGTCGGCGGTGATGGCCGTCCTGGATGCCATGGGCCTTCTGCCTGAAGGCGAACCGTTCGTGCACGAGGGATTGAGTGGGTCTCTTCTTCGCGGCCGTGTCGCCGGCCGCACCCGTCTCGGTGACAACGCGGCGATCCTCACCGACGTCGAAGGTTCCGCCTGGATCACCGGCGAACACACGTTTCTCCTCGACGACGACGATCCGTTCAGAGAGGGACTGATTCTTTGAGAATCAGTAAAATGCTGCCCGTGTCCCTCCGAGCTCTCGCGGTCGTAGCGATCCTGTGCTGGGCGTCACCGGCGTGGGCCCATCCCGCCCCCTTCAGCTACCTCGACGTCGTCTTCAAGGACGGCGGGATCGAAGGCACGCTCGTCGTACACGTCATCGACATCGCTCACGAGTTGGGCGTGCCGCCGGAGCAGTTGATGGACGCGTCCTACCTTGCGTCGCAGGAGAAGCGCGTCGGGGACATCCTGGCGCCGCGACTGTATCTCGAGGGGGATCGTCGTCTTTCGATCGAATGGTTGAGTCACGAGCTCATGCGAGACGAGCAGGCGATCCGATTCCGGTATCGGATCCCCGACGCGGACTTCGGTGCGCTCACGGTCGATACCAACCTTTTTCCATACGATCCGCTGCACCAGACGTTCATCAACGTCTACGACGAAGGCGCGCTCCGGCAGCAGATCATCTTCAACGCCGAGAGCGACGCCCACGTCTACTATCGCGGCACGACGCAGGGCGCGATCGAGGTGATGAAGACGTTCATCCCCTCCGGTACGCACCACATCCTGATCGGTCCAGACCACATCTTGTTCCTGATCGGTCTGCTGCTGCTCGGTGGATCGTGGGGAGCGCTGGTGAAGATCGTCACGGCCTTCACGATCGGTCACAGCATCACATTGTCGCTGGCGGCCCTCGACATCGTGAATCCTCCGCCCAGCATCATCGAGCCGGCCATCGCACTCAGCATCGTGTTCGTCGGCGCCGACAACCTGGTGCGAGGTGACGGCCGCGACCTGCGCGCGTGGGTCGCGCTCGTCTTCGGCCTCGTGCACGGATTCGGGTTCGCCAACGTGCTGCGCGAGTTCGGCCTGCCGCGCGAGGCGCTCGGCTGGTCGCTCTTCTCGTTCAACTTTGGCGTCGAAATCGGTCAGTTGGCGGTCGTGCTGATCGTCGCGAGCCTGCTCGCCGCCATTCGCCGCTACAACCAGTTGCTCGGATCGCGGGTCGCGTTCGCCGGTTCGATCGTCGTGATCGCGGCGGGGACGTACTGGTTCGTCCAGCGGGTGTTCTTCCCGGTCGGCGCATGAACGACTCCACTGCTCATGATCAGTCTCTTCCTGGCGATGGCGTTGATGGTGGCAATGCAGCCGAACTCCGCATCGCGCGATCGCCCGGTTGATGCCGGTGTCGCGCAGGCGCTGGCCAGCGAG
>JAICEG010000495.1 GCA_025924295.1 Vicinamibacteria bacterium | reverse complement strand
TTCGTCTTCGCGCTGCCTTAGTGGCGTGCACGGCGGGTCCAAAGAGCAGGACCCGCCCTACGAGACCGTCGACCGGCCCCCAGCGACCGTAGGCCGGGTCTTGTTCTTTAAGACCCGGCAACTACGTGGGACAAATCGTCCCGAACTCGAAGCCCTTCTCGCGCAGCTTCGGAACGAGCAGATCGACGGTTTCGATCGCGTACTGGCGATCGGACCGCGGATCTTCGTGGTGTCCATCGTGAATCACGATGATGTCGCCAGCCGAGGCACGGTCGGCCAGGCGCGGCACCAGGTCATCCGAGTTCCGCTTCTTGAACCAGTTGAAGTCCCACAACATCCAGCCCCAGCCGACGACGAGGAAGCCGGCCTTGCCGGCGCCCTGGATCATCGGGATGCTGCGGTTGCCGCCGTGCGGACGAAATGCGCGGCACGCCGCGTGGCCGGTCATGACCTCCATGCGTGCGGCCGCTTCCTGAAGCGCGCTCGCCACGTACACAGGTCCTCGAAACATCAGCTCGCGAGAGTGCCAATGGACCGCGACGGCGTGCCCCTCTTCGAAAGTCCGGCGGACGATGGGGGCAGTTTCATGTGTGAGGTGCTTGTCGATGACGAAGAACGTGGCGTGCACATTGTGACGCGCCAGCACATCGAGCAACTGCGGCGTGGCTTCGGGATTGGGACCGTCATCGAAGGTGAGGTAGACGGTTGGCGTCGCCGTCCGCGGCATTCGCCAGACCGTTTCGTCGGTAACGTCGAGCAGGAATGGAAACGGTGCCACGTGCGCCAGCACGACCACACCGATAGTGACGATGAGTGCAAGCATGCTCGTTAAGATAGACGCAAACTGTCTGGGAGGTGTTTGCCGTGTCCAATCCCTTCATCACACCTGACGCGCTGATCCAACACTGGCAGGGGCATCGCCGCCTGACGCGGCGCGTCATCGAGGCGTTTCCCGAAGACAAGCTGTTCGACTTCTCCGTCGGCGGCATGCGCCCGTTTGGCGCCCTGGCGCTCGAGATGCTGGCGATCGGCGTCCCGATGCTCCGCGGCATCGTCTCGAGCACGTGGGAGACGGATTTCGGCCGCGACCCCAGACCCAAGTCAGAGATTCTGCGGACCTGGGACGAGCACACCAAAGAGATGGACGCGCTGTGGGCAAAGATCCCGCCGCAGCGTTTCCAGGAAACGATGAAGGCGTTTGGCCAGTACGAGGGCAAGGTCCACGATCTTCTGCTCTATGCCATCGACAACGAGGTTCACCACCGCGGCCAGGGATTCGTCTACCTGCGAGCGCTCGGCATCGAGCCGCCGGCGTTCTATGAACGCAACTAAGAACTAAAAACGAAGAACTAAAAACGCCGCGTTCTTCGTTCTTAGTTCTTCGTTATTAGTTATTAGTTCGCTAGCGAGGCATGCAGCGGTTCGCCTTGTTGGAGGGATCGGTGGGATCCGGTGCGCGTCCGCCCCGCCGTGTCTCGCGGTACGCCTGATGGCACGCGGCACAGGCATCGGAGAGATCTCCAGTCGCCTCAGAGACGAGCTCCTGGTTGCGAGTCTGCGAGGCCTGGTAGGTCTTCCTCGCGACGGCGATCATCTGCTCCGTGAACTTGATCCAATCGGGATCGGTGACCGGCGCCAGCCGCCCGTTCTCGCATCGAATGCCAGGCGTCAGCATCAGCGGTGACGCGTCGGCCAGCGCAATCGCGGCGTTGTCGATCAGCTCCCAGCCACCATAGATGCCGGCGCCCCACTCGACGAATGAGAAGCCACCAGTCTGACCACCGCCGGCCGCGGGCTCCGGCTTGGCTCCGGGATCGCGCGTCTGCACGGTGAAGATCAGGTTCGAGTTGGGAAAGAAGATGCCGCGCATCAACTGCGCCATGTTCCCAAGCGGAGGGAAGACGCGTCCGGTTGTCGGCGCAGCGGCGGCAGCCACGAGCCCTGTCGGCCACGTGATTCGACTCAACGCCGCATCATCGGGCGACAGTTCCGCTGCACTTGCGCGGAAGCCACCGGTCTTGAGGATGTGCGCGACGAGATCTGCCGATTGCTGACGCGTCAGGGTTCCCTGACGATCGGCGGGCATCGTGTTCTGAATCTTGTTGAACAGGCTCGAGAGGGGTTGGTCCTGCCAGCGGCCGAGGAAGCCGTCCGCAACAAGTGGCGGCGCTTGCGCACCCTCCAATTTGGCGCCGTGACACGTCGCACACTGCTGACCGTAGACCGCCTGACCGCGTGCTGCCTGAGCGTCGCTGAAAACCCCGTCCTGAACGGTTCGCGATGCCTGCGCACTCGCGACGGCAGAGAGCCATGCGAGCAGGCTCACACCCAGAACTGCCGCGCCCACCACACGAGACATGCTTCCTCCCCTCTTTCCCGAAGCCGTTGGGCAGCATACACCGACTGACCCGACCCTGGTGATCGACAACGGCAAACCGATTACGATCCTCCTGATTGGACAACGCGACTGCCAGCCGGATCCACCTGGTGGATGGTACATACGAGTTGTTTCGCGCGTACTTTGGCGCACCCAAGGCAACGACGCGGGAGGGCCGGGAGGTCGGCGCGACGCGCGGCATCCTGCGCTCGCTGTTCGCACTCCTGCGCGAACCTGGCGTCACCCACGTGGCCTGCTCTTTCGATCACGTCATCGAATCGTTCCGCAACGATCTGTTCGAGGGCTACAAGACCAGCGCGGGTGTGCCCGAGGATCTCCTCGCTCAGTTCTCACTGGCCGAAGACGCAACCCACGCTCTCGGGATCGTCGTCTGGCCGATGGTGGAATTCGAGGCCGACGATGCAATCGCGACGGCGGCTCATCGCTGGCGCGACGCGACCGAGGTCGAGCAGATCGTGTTGTGTACGCCAGACAAGGACATGGCCCAATGCGTCCAGGGCACGCGCGTCGTCTGTCTCGATCGACTTCGCCGTCGCGTCCTCGATGAAGCTGCGGTGATCGAGAAGTTCGGCGTGCCGCCGGCTTCGAGTCCCGACTGGCTGGCGCTCGTCGGCGACTCCGCTGACGGCTACCCCGGTGTGCCGCGATGGGGCAGCAAGTCGGCGGCGGCGATCCTTGCCGCGTACGGGCACCTCGAGGCGATCCCCAATCGCGAATCCGCGTGGCGCGTCCCCGTCCGGGGCGCTGCGGCACTCGGCGCCAGTCTGCGCGAGCACCGCGACGAGGCGTATCTCTATCGCCGGCT
>JAICEG010000494.1 GCA_025924295.1 Vicinamibacteria bacterium | reverse complement strand
TCGGACGGCGATCTCGCCACCCTGGTCGCGTTCATCCACGATCAGAAGTCGCAGGCGGACCGCTCTGTTGGCGGTCGTCGCCGTGTCGACGCCACTGACTTGGAGTCGGGTGATGCGGCAGCGGGCAAGCGTTACTTCGAAGCAGCGTGCGTGAGGTGTCATTCGGCGACTGGTGATCTCGCCGGGGTCGCGACGCGCCATCAGGGCCTGACGCTGTTGCAGCGGATGCTTTACCCGAGCGCCGCCGGTCGTGGCAGCTCGGGCCGCGCGCCACAGACCGTCACGGTGACGTTGCCGTCCGGGCAAGCGATCACCGGGCGGCTGGCCTATCGTGACGAGTTCATCATTGCGATCACTGACACCGCAGGGTGGCACCGATCGTGGCCTGCCTCACAAGTGACGTTCACCCTCGACGATCCGCTCCAGGCGCACGTCGAACAGCTCGGAAAGTACAGCGACGATGACATGCATAACGTGCTGGCGTACTTGCAGACGCTTCGCTGAGTCGCTCGCGTTGCTGACGCTCCTGGCGTCATCGGCTTCGGCGCAGGAGGTGCCCGTCGATGCCTTACTGCGCCCGACGACCGATAGCTGGCCGACGTACCATGGTGACTACACGGGGAGGCATCACAGCCCTCTGACGCAGATCGCGCCGGCGAACGTGAAGCAGTTGACGCTGGCGTGGGCATTCCAGACCAATCTCACTCAATCGATCAAAGCAACGCCCATCGTCGTGAACGGCATCATCTATCTGTCGGCGCCGGACAACGTGTGGGCGATCGACGCACGATCAGGGCGCCAGATCTGGCGCTACAGCCACCCCGCCAACGAGGGGTTCAAGATCGGGCATCGCGGCGTCGCCGTGCTCGGCGATCTGGTCTACCTGACGACACCCGATGCGCACCTGATCGCACTCGACGCCCGCACCGGAACGGTGCGTTGGGACGTCGAGATCGCCGACTCGCGCCGGGGCTACTGGTCGACCAACGCTCCACTGATCATTCGCAACCACCTCATTGTTGGAGTCTCGGGCGACTTCGACAACCTGCCCGGCATTCTCAGATCGTTCGATCCGGCAACCGGCGCGGCGCAGTGGACCTTCTACAGCACGCCACCACCCGGCACGTCCGACTCGCTCAGCGGCGGCGCAACGGGCGGGCAGATGTGGATGACGGGCACACACGACCCGGAGTTGAACCTGTTGTACATCGGGACCGGGAATCCGACGCCGGTGCTCAACGGCGCGGCTCGCCCCGGCGACAACAAGTGGACCGGAAGCATCGTCGCGCTGAACCCGGACACGGGAACCCTGGTGTGGGGATTTCAGGCCGTGCCGCACGACACACACGATTGGGACGCCGCGGAAGTGCCGGTCCTCGTCGATGCCGATTTCCGCGGCGAGCGGCGGAAGCTGCTCCTGCAGGCCTCGCGCAACGGCTACTACTTCGTGCTCGATCGCAGCACCGGCAAGAACCTGCTGACCACCCCGTTCGCAACGGTGAACTGGGCAAAAGGCGTCGACGCGGACGGACGGCCCATTCCCAATCCCGGGAAGGAGCCGGCGCGTAACGGCCGGCTGGTCGCGCCCGACGAAGCCGGAGGCACGAACTACCGGTCGCCCTCGTTCGATCCCGCCAGCGGCCTTTTGATCGTCAGCGCGCACGATGCGTACGGCATCTATTTCTTCAAGCCCGAGCACGGGACCGTTGGATGGGCCGGTGCCGATTACACCGTTCACGGCCGTGGCGTGCTTCGTGCCATCGATTATCAGACCGGCACGATCCGGTGGAGCCATGACCTGAGTGGTGGCGCCGGCGCCGCCGGTGTGCTGACAACGGCGAGCGGGCTGACGTTCACCGGTGATTCCGCCACGAGTGCACTGGCGCTGCGCAGCAGTGACGGCACCACGCTATGGCACTCCGGGATCGGGCGGGTCGGCAACTCGCCGATTACGTACGAGCTCGATGGCCGCCAATACGTCCTGTTCGGCGGTGGCAGCGTCCTCTATGCGTTCGCGCTACCGCAGTGATCGCGAGAGTCCATTGGACAGCGCGCCGCTCTGATTGAGGCGCCGTCCCAGATTCGACGGTGAAGCACATGGCGCATTCGCCCACACCCCACGACAAGTTCACGTTCGGCCTCTGGACGATCGGCAACCGCGGCCGCGATCCATTCGGTGACTTCGTCCGGCCGCCGCTCGATCCAGTGACGGCAGTACACCGCCTCGCGGCGCTCGGCGCCTGGGGCGTCAACTTCCACGACAACGACCTGGTGCCCATCGACGCGACCCCGGCGGAGCGCGATCGCATCGTGCGCGACTTCCGCCATGCGCTCGACTCGACCGGCATGACGTGCCCCATGGCGACCACGAACCTGTTCACCGACCCGGTGTTCAAAGACGGCGCCTTCACGTCGCACGATCCCCGCGTCAGGGCCTATGCGCTGCAGAAGACGATGCATGCCATGGACCTCGGTGTCGAGGTCGGTGCACGCACGTACGTGTTCTGGGGTGGGCGCGAGGGCGCCGAGGTCGATGCCGCCAAGGACCCGGTCGAGGCGATCAAACGCTTTCGAGACGCCATCGACTTCCTGTGCGACTACGCCCTCGATCAGCAATATGCATTGCGGTTTGCGCTCGAAGCCAAGCCGAACGAGCCGCGCGGCGACATCTACTTTCCGACCACGGCCTCGTATCTGGCGCTGATTCCCACGCTGGCCCACCCGGAGATGGTCGGAGTGAACCCTGAAGTGGCGCACGAGCACATGGCAGGCCTGAACGTCTTTCATGCGGTGGCCCAGGCGATCGAGGCCGGTAAGTTGTTCCACATCGATCTCAACGATCAGAAGCCGGGCCGCTTCGACCAGGATCTGCGCTTCGCGTCCGAGTCGATGAAGCCGCTCTTCTTCCTCGTCAAGCTGCTCGAGGAGTCCGGCTACGACGGACCGCGACACTTCGACGCGCACGCCTATCGCACCGAGGACGAAGAAGGCGTCTGGGACTTCGCACTCGGCTGCATGCGCTCCTATCTCATCCTCAAGGAGAAGGCGCAGCAGTTCTGTGAGCACGCGGGCATTCAGGCACTACTCGCCGAGATCCGCGGCACCGGCGACACCGTTGACGTCGGGCCTTACACGCGCGAGCGAGCCAACGACTTGAAAGCGCAGACCGTCGATCGCGCCGCGCTGACACGCCGGCGGCTGCC
>JAICEG010000493.1 GCA_025924295.1 Vicinamibacteria bacterium | reverse complement strand
GAGCACGTCACGCGCGTACTGCAGCATCTCCTCCTGCGTGGAGAAGTGCATCGCCGGATCGCTGCCCAGTCGACGCTCGAACTCCGCGACGGTTCCGGTGAATCCCGCATCGCGCGCCACCTGCGCCATCTCGCTCTCGATACGCGCAACTTCCTGCACGCCGAGCTGATGGATCGCGCTCGCCGCCGTGCGCGTCGTGGTGAAGTGGCGAATCAGAGCCGCATACCCCTGGTTCCCTTCGGGCAACGAGTTCACTCCGACGTCGGCCCGCGCCTGCTTCAGGTAGGTGTCGCGCAGAAACGCCTCGAGCCGCTTCCAGCTCGGCACGAAGTCCTGCGTGAACGCGGTGCGCGCGTCGGAGCGCAACCGGTTCTGCTCGGTCAACGGGATCTCTGATGGAAAGGTGCTGAACGCAGCGAGGAGCGGCGAGCTCTCCGGTGGCGCACTCGCTTGTGCCACGACCTGATCGAGCATCAGGTTGACGACGATGGCTGGTTGTGCGTGGCGGGCGGCGAGCTGTTCGCGCAGCAGCTCGATCGACTGATCGACATACAACGGCAGCGCACGCAGACGCGCGACGATGTTCTCGTAATCGCGCACCGTGCGCGCCGGCATCTGGTCGACGACGGAGAACACCTGGTTGTGCAGGCCGTCCGCCTGCGACACGTTCTCGATCAATTCCTGGTACGGCTCGACCTCGAGTGCCGTGCGCAGCTCGTGCTCGAGCAACGCAACGGTCAGATGTTCGGCAGCCGTGAGGTTACCCACACCGACATACAGCACCTGCTGCAGGAACTCTTCGCGCGCGACGCGCGCGCGCTGGCGTGCGCCCTTCGACAGGTCGCGCCATCGGTTGTTGTGATCGGTCCGCCCGATCCGCGTGGCGAGCTCGGGCGACTCGGCGAGACGCCACTGCCAGTAGTTTTCAGCGGTCTGCCGAAGGCCGGCCGAGGAGACTCCGACGGCGGGGGCGGGAAATGTTTTCTCCGAGGTCTGCTGCCCGCTCAGCACGAGCGGCATGGCCGCAAACGACAGGACGAGCAGGGTACGGGACGCCAGTCTCAGCACCCTGCTAGTGTCTATCCCGCCTCAGGCTTTGGGCAACCTGAAAGCGATCAGCTCACCCGGAAACCCGGGACCGCTGACGGCCACGACGATGAACTGCTGTCCGTTGAGGGAATAGGTCATCGGCGACCCGGTCTGCGGTGCGGGCATGTAGACCGAACCAACCTCCTTGCCCGAGGCCTTGTCGTACGCACGCAGCATCGCTCCGCGGCGTCCGTCGGGCAGCGTGAAGAAGCCACCCTCACCCGCGATGAGCAGCGACTTGGTGACCAGCGTGCCGATGCGTCCCTGCCGTCCCGTCCTCGGAATGTTGAGTCCCTTGAGCAGCGGGTGATTGCGGATGTTGTCCGGCGTCTCGCCGTGCGCGATCTGCCACATGAGCGTGCCCTGCTTCAGATCGATCGCTGAGATGCGGCCGTAGGGTGGCTTGATGAGCGGCAACCCCTGGACCGTCGTCGGGATGTCCGCGGACTTCGGGTTGGCGGGATCCTTAGCCTGTCCTCGTACGTACGCCATATCCGACGGCTCGTTCGGACGCTCTTTGCCCGGCACCAGGCCGAGTGGTGTGACCTCGGTGTTGGTGAAGATGTAGAAGGTACCGGTCTCGGGATCGAACGATCCCCCTTGCCAGTTCGCACCGCCCGTTGCATTCGGCAGCATCAGCGTCGCGAGCGGCCCCTCGAATTTGCTCACGACCGGCGGCGTGAAGATCGGGCCCAGTTTGAAGCGCGAGGCCAGCTTCACCGCTTCCGCACGCAGCTCCGGCGTGTAGTCGATCAGATCGTCGATTGCAACGCCTTGCCGCTCGTACGCCGGCGGCTTGGTCACGAACAGCTGCGTGGGATGCGCTTTCTCCCCCGGCACGTCCGAGGCTTCGACCGCGCGCCGCTCAATCGGCCAGATTGGCTCGCCGGTGACGCGATCGAACACGTAGAGCCAACCCTGCTTGGTCGGCTGCATGATGATCTTTCGCAGACGACCATCGATCGTCACGTCAGCGATGATCGGTGCGCACGGCAGATCCCAGTCCCAGATGTCGTGCTGAATGAACTGGTAGTGCCACTTGCGCTTGCCGGTTTTCAAATCGAGTGCGACGAGGCTGTCGCTGAACAGATTCGCGCCGGGACGATGACCGCCATAGTAGTCGCCGGTCGGCATCTCGGTCGGCAGGTAGACGAGACCCAGTTCCTCGTCGGCGCTCATCTGCCCCCATACGCCGTTGTTCCCCGTGTACTCCTCTGACCCCTGCTCCCACGTGTCGTAGCCCATCTCACCGGGGCGCGGGATCGGGTGGAAGATCCAGAGCCGCTTCCCGGTGCGCACGTCGTAGCCGCGCACGTAGCCCTTGTCGTTGCGCCGGCTCACCGGGCGGCTGCCCTCGGTGTGTGCCGCGCCAATGACCACGACATCGCGCGCGATGATCGGCGCCGCGTGGAGCCCGACGTCGCCAGTGACGGGATCCATCTCCTGATCCATCTGCGCTTTCAGATCGACGATGCCGTTCCTGCCGAACGAGGAGATGCGCTGCCCGGTGCTCGCGTCGAGCGCGATCATCTGGTATCCAGGCGTCACGTAGATGATGCGGGCCGAGCGGCCGTCCGACCAGTAGGCCAGCCCGCGCCCGGACAGCTGACGCGGCGCTTCCCGCCCGCGCTCGCCCTCGTCGAGGCTCGACATCCACTTCATCTCGCCGGTCGCCGCATCGAGCGCCACGACCGCGCGACGGGAACCCGCTGTGGAGTAGAGGACACCGCCAACCATCAGCGGCGTCGACTGGAAGTTGAACTCGGGGCGCGGGCCGAGGTTGTCGGTCTTGAACCGCCAGGCGACCTCCAGCGAACCGAAGTTGTTGGCGTTGATCTGATCGAGTGGCGCGTATCGCGTGCTCGCCAGCGTCGAGCCGTAGGTCCGCCATTCACTGTTGGTCGACGAGGCCTGCGCGGACACGGTCGTTGCCGTGCCGGTGAACGGCGGCGCCTGTATGCCCGCGATCGTCGCCGCCGCAATCAGCGCTCCGATTGTTTTCGTTCGATTTCTCATCGTGGCCACACTGTCCCCTGTTCCCGTTTCGATACCGTGCGCATGCCTTTGTAGGCGAACTTCTGCAGGCGCTTGCCCTCGTACGTTTCCGTCGTGTACAGGTTGCCCTTC
>JAICEG010000492.1 GCA_025924295.1 Vicinamibacteria bacterium | reverse complement strand
CATCAGGTTCCGTCGCTCGTGAAGGTCGCCGACGTGCAGAAGATATGGCACGAGTGCCCGATCCGGTAGCGGCGTGGTCTCGGCAGCCTCACCGAATCCCGCAGCCGCACCCAGCGGCGCGACGGTAATCCGATCGACCGGGATGGCGTACGCCGCGGCGATCTCACTGCGCGAGAACTCCGAATCGGTCAGGACATGAGCAGCCGTGCGAGCGCTGCGCCGGTAAAAGGCACGCCTGAGCCAGTCGCGGCGATAGGGATACCACTCCGGGTGGCGTTCGTAGCTGACGTCGTGAATGGTGAGAACGGTCGGCACGGCGGCACCGAGCGGCGCCGTATAGGCGGGAGCGTGGATCAGATCGACGGCGGCACGCCGAGCGGCACGCGGAAGGCCAACCGCCGCCCATCCCAGGTTGGTCGGGGGATGCCAGGATTCAGGAACCTGTCGAACCCCGGCGGGCACCGAGCCAGGCGGCCCACCCAGCGCAATCAGTTCGAGGGGAGCGCCAATGGCCAGGAGCGCAGGGACCAGTTCCGACACATATCGGCGAACGCCGGCGGCAGGTGAGGTAAATGCCCGGCCGTCGATTCCGACTCTGATGGTACGCACCGATTACGTGATCTTCATATCGAGCCGTCTGACCGGACGCTGAAGACGGGTGCAGACCTCCTTGATGCGATGCTCGACCTTCCCGTTGATCGCCGGGCTGCTCAACACAACCTCGTCGACGGAATAGCGGCGCATCGTGCTCTCGAGCTGCTCAATCGATCCGCGCACGGGCACACCCCCAATCCAGCGATGCGCCTTCATCGGGTCGTCGTCGATGAAACCGACCGGGTTCATCTTCCACGCCGGGTTGGCCCGCATCTCGCGCACCAGCAGGCGGCCGTATCCGCCCGCACCGTAGACCAGCACCCGACGATGGCGCCGGTTGCGCGCCGAGGCAACCAGGTTCATCGTTCGGAAGGACGCGCGAGTGACGAAGATCGCCAACGCCAGCAGCAGCCCGTCGAGCACGAGGACAACGCGCGAAAAGCCTTCACCGCGATAGAGGTAGTAGGCCACCGCAACCGTCAACAGCGACCCCATGCCGACACCGCGTGCCACCGCCGCGAGATCGCGGAAGCCGAAAGTCTCCCACGACCGCCTGTACAGGCCCGAGCTGTAGAGCGCCGCGATCTTCACGCCGAGGACGATGGGGAGCGACGCGGTGAAGTAGGGCAGAAACGCCAGCAGTTCGTCGCCCTCGAAGCGGAGCCGGAACGCCGCGTAGTAGCAGGTCGTGATGAGGACGAGATCGAGCAGTACCTCGCCCACATGCCACTTGAAGGCAAGGTCCTTGAGGAACGGCGCGAACGATGATTTCTGCAGGGCCTTGAAGTCTTCGGCGTTGTAAGCGGGGACCCGCGCGAGGTAGATGCCCCACAGGATGACGAGGACGCCGAACACGGCCACGACGAGCATCGGCTCGATCGAGTTCCACCGCACGAGGACCCACGCCGTCAAACCGCCCACAAGGCCGAGGAGGTACAGGATCCGCGTCGCGGAACGCTCCGAGAAGCCAAGCGAGACCAGGCGATGGGATACGTGATCGGTTCCGCCGCGCGTCGCGCTCAGTCCCGCCAGCCGGCGCAGCACCAGGACGAACGCGGTATCGAAGAGCGGAACCACCAGGATCAGCACCGCGAGGACCGTGGGACTGACGAAGGCGATCTGCGGGTGGAACACAGGGACGAGCGTGATGCCACCAACGATCGCGCCAATGAACAGACTGCCGCAGTCGCCCATGAACAGGCGCGCGCGCGGCCTGTTCCAGTAGAGGAATCCGGCCAGCGCCCCCACCAGTGCGAGCAGCAGCGTTGAGAGCCCGAATCCAAGTGAAGGTCCCAGCAACGCGACCAGGAAGGCGGTCGCAATGAGCGCCACGCCAGCAGCCAGGCCGTCCATGTTGTCGAGAAGGTTGAACGCGTGGCAGAGACCCGCGAACCAGATGGTGCCGATCAGCGTGTAGCTCGTGGGAAGGGACGCCCCCGGCTCGAGACCCGCTAACGCAAAGACGAGAAACGCACCGACGGCGAGCGACGACACGAGCTTCGCCACCGGGGACAACTGCAGCCGGTCGTCGAAGAAGCCGACCGTGAACATGGAGAGGCCGGCTCCGAGCACTGCCGACCATTCGACGACGTCGGCCTCGAGCAGTGGCCCGGCGAGACCGACGCTGAAGCCGGCGACGGTGGCCGCGGCAATTGCAATCCCGCCCATCGTCGGCGTTGGAGCACTGTGCCAGCGATCGGGGCGGGGCGGCACGACCGCTCCGATGGCGGGTGCAAGCCGCCGTACGCCCGCCCCTATGACGAGGGCTGCAATGGTCGCGACGATGATCGTGGCGACCGCGATCACGAGAACCGTGAATCCATCATCGACTCACCAGCTCGGACGGACGCGAAGACGGGATGGGGCCGAGGACAAACGGCGTCCGGCCGAGAATTCCGTTGCAGATGGTATCCAATCCTGCGGATTGACCGGGAAGAAGGTGACGAACGCTGTTCAGCTTCAGCTGGTAGATGGAGTTGCCGGCATGCGGCTCGATGAACGGCAGAGGAATCATCCGGTTGAAGAAGAAGTGATAGGCGTAGCGGCGGGCGCGGGCGACCATCCCGGCATCGAGACGCGCGGCGAACGGCAGCCTGTCGAGGATGCGGAAGTATTCCTCGGGCGAGCTGGCGTCGCAGGTCAGCCCCTTGTTGCGAATCCACGCCTCGCCCGCCACGATGACCGGGATGCCGCGACTGGTGAGCTCCACGCCGGTCTTCGTGCCATAGATGATCGCGCTGTTACAGAGCGACATGAGCGCATACGTGCTCAGGTCGCTCTCCGGCGGCACGACGACGATGTTCGAGGACAGCTGAGGGATCGCCTTCCGCAGCTCACTGAGAATGGGTTGGCGCGACGGTGGGAAGCCGCTGATCTCTGCCGGGTGGACGCGAATCAGCAGTTGCAGGTCCTGGCGCTTCTCGAAGTAGCGGCACGTCTGAACGAGCCAGTCGAGCATGGTGTCGAACGCGTTGGCCGGATAGTGCAACTGCGCGTCCCATGACACGTTGGTGAGCAGGCCGATGATCGGCTTCGCGGGATCCAGCCCCAGCAGCGACGGGAGCTCCTTCGGATCGTCGGTCTTCGGCCGATGGAACACGATCCAGTCGAACAGCCCGTCCCGCCGGCTCGAGAGGTACTGCATCAGGTCCTGTTCCTG
>JAICEG010000491.1 GCA_025924295.1 Vicinamibacteria bacterium | reverse complement strand
CGCCTTCCATCTGTTCGGCGCAGAGGCGCGGGTTGATCGCGCGGCCGACATCGTTGGCGACGACGACCCGTTCGAGCTTGCCCTTTTCATCGAGCAGCACGACCTGCGCGGCGTAACTGAACGTGAGGTGCGTCGTCGGGTTGAGCACCGCTTCCGGAGTACCCGGCCTGGTCGTGAAGTTACAGACGTACTCGCCGCTGTACTCGCGGCCGATGAGTTGCTGGAGTTGACGCAGGCGCGAATGTTCGTCTGTCGTCGACACGAGCGGTTCGATCGTGATCGGCACGGCGTCCAGATCGGCAACGAGCTTGCGCGCCGCCTGCTGCGCCGCCGCGCAGCTCAGCGTCGTCCCGCGCGATGCCCACGTCTCGCCGCATTTCTCGCCCAGTTCCTTGTCCCACGACACGGTCATGATTTCGGGAGGCAGGTGAGTCTCCTCGCACACGGCCTGCATCGTTGCCGTGTAGATGCCCTGTCCCATTTCCGTGTAGCCGTTGAGGATCTCGAGTCGCCCGCCCTCGAGCACGCGAATCTTGATGTGGCCGCCTTCGATCGTGCCGTTGCCGAGCCCGGTGCTCTTGATGCCGCACCCGATGCCCTTGTACTTGGCGCGCTTGTAGACGTCCTTCACCGCGTCGAGCGTTTCGCGAATGCCGCGGACACTTTCACGCATCACCTGCCCGGTTCCGAGCTTGTCGCCGGGATTGAGGATGTTGCGCTCGCGAATATCCCATCCGTCCACGCCGACCTTTTCGGCCAGCATGTCCATGATGCCTTCCATCGCGAACTGCGCCTGGTTGCTGCCGAAGCCGCGCATCGCGCCGCCATTGGGGTTGTTGGTGTAGACCGCCTTGGCCTCGACGTCAACGTTCGGAATGCGGTAGACGCCGCAGGAGTGACACGCCGCGCGCAAGGCGCACTTGGCGCTCGTCGTGTGGTAGCCACCTGCGTCGGCCACGATCCGCGAACGCAGTGCGACCAGGTGTCCGTCTGCGTCGGCACCGATCGTGAGCTTCACCGTCATCGCGTGGCGCTTGACGTGATGCTGCGTGGATTGCGCTCTCGTCAGCACGGTCTTGACCGGGCGTCCGAGCAGTTTCGCGGCAATCGCGGTTTGACCCTGGATCGACAGTTCTTCCTTGGCACCGAATGCCCCGCCACTGGCGACCAGCGTGACCTCGACGTCCTTCGGATCGAGCGCGAGGATCTTGGCGAGCTGGGCATGGTCGTATACCGACCCCTGGCTGTCGGTGTAGACCCTGACACCGTTGCCTTGTGGCACGACGAGACACGCCTCAGGCTCGAGGAAGGCAATCTCGATCGGCTGCGTATCGAAGGTCGCCTCGATGACGTGGGCAGCCGACGCAAGAGCGGCGTCGACATCCCCGCGGGAGAAAGCCGTCGTCGGCTGGAGGATGTTCGAAGCCCGTGGCGCGAAGGTTTCCGGCGGGTGCACGAGCGGCGCGCCGGGCTTCAGCGCCTCGAACACGTCAGTCAGCGGCTCTAGAACCTCGTAATCGATCCGGACCTTCGCGGCGGCCTGCCGTGCGTGAAACTGCGTGTCGGCCACGACCATCGCCAGGAAATCAGCGACGCAGCAGGTCAGCTCGCCCTCGGCGACGAAGATCGGCTGGTCCGCATCGTTCAAGCCTTGTCCGCGGAAGCCGGGGACATCGGCCGCCGTGAGGATGCGAACCACGCCCGGCATTGCTGCGGCTTCATCGACGTGAATCTTCAGGATGCGCGCGCGCGGATGCTCGGTCAGGACCATCGCGCCATGCAGCATCCCGGGCACGCGCATGTCGTCGATGAAATGCTTGTCGCCCAGCGTCTGCTCGGCGCCACCCAATCGCGCGATCGAATGGCCGACTCCGGGTCCTTTCCCATTTCCCTTCCCGTGTCCGTTGCCGAACGCGGGATTTCGCTTCAGCCCGAACTCTTCACCAAAGAACGAGTGCCGCCGCGGCTCGGTGCGGGTCAGGCAATCGCCGCATGCGGCCGCTTCGCCCGCGGTCTGAATCGCATCGATGATCCGTCCGTACCCGGTGCAGCGGCAGAGATGCCCGTCCAGCGCCTTGGCAATCGCCGCACGGTCGGACGTCTTCCCTTGCTCGACGAGCGTTGACGCGCGTACCACGATCCCCGGGATGCAGAAGCCGCACTGCACGCCACCCTCGAGCACGAAGGCATCGCCCATCCGCTTGCGGACGTCCTCGGGCAGCCCCTCGAGCGTCACGATGTCGCGGCCTTCGGTTTGCTCGGGTTTCCGCAGGCACGACAGGGCCGGCGTCCCGTCGATCAGGACGAGGCAGCAGCCGCAGGCCCCCTCCGGCGCACACCCGTTTTTGGCCGAGACGATGCCGCATTCCTCGCGCAGCACCTCGAGCAGGTGCATGCCCGGCTCGTAAGAGGCGGTGGTTTCTTTTCCGTTGAGCGTGAAGCGGATCTGCGGCATCGTGGACTTCTTGATAGATCAGATCGTAACATTCCCGGGTTACGCCTAACTCCCGACTCCCAAACACCAACTCCCAACGCGGAGCTTCCGGTATGGGACTCTTGGGAGTTGGAGGCTGGAATTTGGGCGTTTGATATTGGGAGTTTACAGATGCAAGAGCCCTGGAAGACGGACAAATGGTTCAGCAGCCCGTGGTCGTATCTGCCCGAAGTGCGGCAGAAACAGGCCTTTGGCAGCAACCTCAAGATTCACGATGTCACCCTCCGGGACGGCGAGCAGCAGACGGCCGTGGTCTTCCGGCGCGAGGAGAAGGTCGCTATCGCCAAGAAGCTCGATTCGCTGGGCATCCACCGCATCGAGGCGGGCATGCCCGCGGTGTCACCCCAGGACAAGGCGGCGATCTCGGATATCGCGGCGCTGGGACTGAAGGCCGAGATCTTCGGTTTCGCCCGCTGCATCCCGGCCGAGATCGAGGTCATCAAGGCGTGCGGCTGTTCGGGCGTGGTCATCGAGATCCCGGCCAGCGACCACATGATCAAGTACGGCTACGGCTGGCCGATCGAGCGCGCGATGAAGGCGTCGATCGAGACGACGCTCGCCGCCAAGGCCGCCGGTCTCTACACCGTCTTCTTCACCATCGATGCCACACGCACGGAGCTCAATCGCTTCCTCGACATCGTCGAGCAGGTGGCGACCGAAGGGCACATGGACGCGCTGACGATCGCCGACACGATGGGCGTGTGCACGCCGGACGCGGTGTCGCACGTCGTGAAGAAGGTGATCGAGCGACTCAAGAAGCCGGTCGAGATTCACTG
>JAICEG010000490.1 GCA_025924295.1 Vicinamibacteria bacterium | reverse complement strand
GCCTCCGACACCTGCAAGCGCGCGAGACGCGCCTGGCCGGCAGCCGTTCGCACGCCGCGACGCGGTGGCGACGGATCGAGAATCGATCCGCCTCCAATCGTCGACAGCGGTGATTGCGCTCGCAGGATGAATCGATCGCCACGCACGAGCACCACGGGAGCGGCAAGATGGACTCTGACCGAGGCTGCACTGCCTGGATCGAGCGCCGTGGCGTCGGGCAGCACGACGCGCCCCGCGACCTCACGCGTTCCCTGATGGAACCGCACACGAGCGCCATGGTTCAACGGGCGCGCTGACGGGAGCAGATCGAGGCGGACATCGACGTGTTTCGTGACGGTCACGGCACCAGGACTGGTCAGCGTCTCTCCCCGCGAGGCGTCTGCCACCTCGACGCCGGCCAGATTCACCGCGACGCGCTGCCCGGCCATCGCGCTCGTCTGCGTCTCGCCATGTACGTGCAAACCGCGAACCTTGACGGCGCGCCCCGACGGCAGCAGCACCAGCTCATCGTCACGAGTGAGGCGTCCCGCAACCAGCGTCCCGGTCACGACCGTACCAAAGCCTTTCAGGGAGAACACGCGATCGATTGGCAGTCGCGGCGCATCATCCGTGATTCGCCTGCGCGTCGTGGCAGCGAGTGACACGAGCGTTCGTCGCAGCTCGGCGACGCCCTCACCAGTCCGTGCCGAGACCTCGACGATCGGTGCACCGTCGAGGAACGAACCAGACACCAGCTCCTGAACCTCGAGCCGCACGACATCGCGCATGCCGCGGTCGGCGAGATCGGACTTGGTCACAACGACGAGCCCGGCCGGCACCTGCAGCAGTCGGCAAATATCGAAGTGCTCATGGGTCTGCGGCATCACCGACTCGTCGGCAGCCACGTGCAGCATGACGAGATCCATGCCGCCCACGCCGGCGAGCATGTTCCGAACGAATCGCTCGTGACCGGGAACGTCAACGAAGGAGAGGACGACGTCCTGTTCGGTGGTGTGGGCAAAGCCGAGATCGATCGTGATGCCGCGTTCTTTTTCTTCGCGCAGGCGATCAGGATCGGTACCGGTCAGCGCCATGACCAGGGCGCTCTTGCCGTGATCGATGTGACCGGCGGTGCCGACGACAACGTGCTGCATCAGGATGGGGACCTTCCCCTGGCTTGCCAACCGTAGCTCGCGTCCAGAACGCAAGCGCGAGCGAAGGTTGGCGGAAGCGTCTGGGAGTCGAACCCAGCCTTCCCGCAAAGCGGGGAGCAACGGTTTTGAAGACCGGGAGGGCCACCGGGCCCCATTCGCTTCCAACCTTCGCTCATTGTCGCGCGAAGGTTGCCCACCGAAGCGCATAGCGCGTTGGCGGGCTGTTCGAGTTCAGATCATTTTTCTGTATTGGCTCCCGCGCCGCGCCCGGCTCCTCCTGCCCGCCCACCTCTGCCCCCGCGTCCGGCAGGTTCTTCTCTCGGCAGCGCGAACGCGATCAGCTGCGCACCAGATCCCGTCGGACCGCGCACACCCACGACGACGAACTGCCGGCCCTGGTGCAGGTAGGTCATCGGCAGGCTCGTCTGCGGACCGGGAATCGGCGTCTGCCAGATCTCGGCGCCAGTGGCTTTGTCGTACGCATGGAAGAACGGTTGCCCTCCTGCACCTTCTCCCGCAAACAGCATCGTCTTGGTCACGAGCAGCCCCGCCTGCGACGGACTGCCGGTCCTGGGAATCGTCAGTCCCTTGAGCGCGGGGTTGTTCTTCACCGCTGGTGGCGTGTCGCCGTTGGGAATCTGCCAGGCGATCTCACCTTTGTTCATGTCGTACGCGGTGATGCGGCCGTAGGGCGGCTTCATCAGGCGCAGGCCTTGAATCGTTGGAATCTGGCCGCCCATCATGTAGTCCGAATCGACATTCGTCACCTGCGGATTGTTCTTGCTCAACCCGATCAGTCCTGGCGTGGTCGTCGATCCGACGTACAGGAATCCGGTCTCCGGGTCGGCCGCGCCGGATGGCCAGTTCGCGCCGCCACCAAGCCCCGGCACGATGATCGTGCCTCTGTTCTTCCCCTCGACGACCAGCGTGCCCGGCGTGTAGATCGGTCCGATCTTGAACTGCTCGATCGCCTTGATCGCTTCGGCGCGTAACTCCGGCGTGAAGTCGATCAGATCGTCGTGCGTAATGCCTTGCGCATCGAACGCCGGCGGCTTGCTTGGGAACGGCTGCGTCGGCGAGGTCCATTCGCCCGGCACATCGGTCTGCGGCACGGGGCGCTCGACGAGCGGCCACACCGGACGACCGTTCGTGCGATCGAAGACGTACGCGAACGCCTGCTTCGTGAACTGCACGACCGCCTTCACCGGCTTCCCGTCGACGTTGAGATCGACGAGGATCGGATGCGGCGGCATGTCGTAATCCCAAATGTCGTGATGCACCAGCTGCTGATACCAGATCATCTTGCCGGTCTTGATGTCGAGGCACACCAGCGAGCCCGAGTAGAGGTTGTTGCCCGGGCGATGGCCGCCGTAGACGTCGTTGGTGGCCGATTCGATGCTGAGGTACACGTACCCGAGCGCGGGATCGGCTGAGAACGGTCCCCAGATACCGGCGTTGCCGGTGTACTGCGCCGAGTCGCCGAGCCAGGTCTCGAAACCCGGCTCACCCTCGCGTGGGATCGTATGGAAGGTCCAGAGCTTGCGTCCCGTGCGCACGTCGAAGCCCATGATGTCGGCCTTGACGTTCGCGATGTTCACTCGCCCGCCCGGGGTCAACGCCGGTCCCACGACAATGACGTCGTTCGAGATCACCGGCGGTGAGCTGTTGCCGATCTTCCCGGTCGGATCGAGCCCGGAGTCGTTGTCCAGCTCTTTGAAGAGATCGACGACACCCGCCTGCCCGAACCCCGAGACCGGCCGGCCGGTCTTCGCGTCGAGCGATACGAGTTGGAATCCCGGTGTCACGACAACGATGCGTTCGTCCTGGCCGCTGGTCCAGTAGGCGACACCACGATGAACCTTGCGCGGCGCCGCATCGAAACGCGCGCCCTCATCGGGCCGCCACGTCCAGATCGTCTCGCCAGTGCCGGCATCGGCCGCAACCACGGTGCGTCGCTGACCTGCGGTGAAAAAGAGCTTCCCTCCGACCATGAGCGGCGTCGTTTCGGTCGTGGCCGTCTGCGCCGCCGAGCCGTAATTGTCGAACTTCCACGTCCACGCGACCTCGAGATTCTTCACGTTGTCGCGCGTGATCTGATCGACGGGAGAGTAGCGGGTGCTGGCCTCTTCAGCGCTGTAGGCGCGCCACTCG
>JAICEG010000489.1 GCA_025924295.1 Vicinamibacteria bacterium | reverse complement strand
GCGTCTTCTTGCCGCGCTTTGCGCGGCTGGGACCGCTATGCGTTCGATGCACCGAGTACGACATCTCCGTCCCGGGCCGCATAGCGGTCCAACGAAACGCTGCTGGTGGTGCGGGACCGATCCGCTCTACGTGCGCTATCACGACGACGAGTGGGGCAGACCCGTCAAAGACGATACCCGCCTCTTCGAGAAGATCTGCCTGGAAGGCTTCCAGGCGGGCCTCAGCTGGCTGACGATCCTGAGGAAGCGCGAAAACTTCCGCCGTGCATTCGCCGGCTTCGATATCGAGACGGTCGCTCGTTTCAAGTCGAAAGATGTCACGCGTCTTCTCAAGGACGACGGCATCATCCGGCATCGCGGCAAGATCGAATCGACGATCAATAACGCGCAGCGGGCGATCGAGCTGAGGGATCAGGAAGGCTCGCTCACGGACTACTTCTGGCGCTGGCAGCCGAGTCGAGCGTCGCGGCCCCGTCGGATCACGCGCGAGGTCCTGCAGACGATGGCGACGACGCCCGAGTCAACGGCACTCAGCAAGGACCTGCGAAAGCGCGGGTGGACGTTCGTTGGACCGACGACCGTCTACGCCTTCATGCAGGCGATGGGCCTCGTCAACGATCACGTCCACGATTGCTCGTTCCGGTAGCTCCCTACTGATCCCTGAGCTGCACCGATTGAAAGACTCGCCGGAACACGTCGTTGTACGTGTTGGCGTCCCGCTGTGGAGCGACGCCAACCATATACAGCAGGCGTCCATCTCCGAGGCGCGTTGTGGCGAGAGCAATCATCTCAGGCTGACCCGTGATGTCGGACTGATTGGTCAGCGTCGCGCGGACACCAGTTCGACCACCGACGCTCTCACGCGAATAGCCGCCCTGCCGGCGAAGCTGCGGGTTGCTCTGCGCGAATGCGGCGACAAGCTGGTCGGTGTCCTGCTGCAGGTTGCCACTGCTGCGCCCCGCGATGCCGACCTGGAAGCCGTGCGTCACACCTTCCAGCCGCCCGTCGTTCTCGCGGTATCCGCCGTAGGGCGCGTAGGTCGTGCCGGTTTCGTCACCGCTCACTTCCTCCCAATTCGAAGGAAGGTTCACGCGTAGGAAGGAGAACGGTGTCGATGAACGATATTGCGAGGACGGCGGCTCGACGGCAACTGACGTCCGGGCAGAGGTATTGCCGCCAGACCGCGGGTTGCCTTTCGCTTGCCCCTTCGCGATCTGCTCGGCAGTGTACGCGGGCGACATGCCCCTCAGCCGAGCCTTCGTCGCATCGAACTGGCCAGTGCTCGCGCGACCCTGCACGCGCAGTGACTCCGCCTCACGATTGATCGCTGCGTAGCGATTGCCCGGGTTCGGGTGGCTGCTCAGCCACTCCGGCCCACGGCCTCCGCCTTCGCCCTCGATCGTCTTGAACATGTTCGCCATCTCGCGTGGGTCGTAGCCCGCACGAGCCAGGATCTGCGCGCCGAGGATGTCCGCCTGCGACTCGTACTCACGGCCGTACTTCAGGAAGGCCGCGCCCAGGCCGAACTGCGTGCCCTGGGAAATGATCGAGCCTGCGGTGCCGCCGATAATCGCGCCGGCGATTTGACCGAGAACGGATCCAATCTGGTACTTCTGTCCCTTCGTCGCCTGGGCCGTGCCGTGGCGCAGTGCGACGTGCGAGATCTCGTGCGCCATCACGCCGGCAACTTCACCTTCGCTGCTGGCGGCTTCGATCATCCCGCGGTTCAGGAACATCGGTCCGCCGGGCAGCGCGAAGGCGTTGATTTCCTTCTGGTTGATCACGTCGAAGGTGTAGCGGAATTCCGGATGACGGAACTCCTGCGGAATGGCCGCGGTCAAAGTCCTGCCGATCGTCTCGACGTAGTCCTCGACGGCCGGATCGTTGAGGAGCGGCAGTTCCTTGCCCACTTCTGCGGCAGCTTCGCGACCGAGCTTCACATCATCAGCAACCGAATAGCGATTGCTGGGAGCGGTAATCTTCGTCTGCGCTCCGGCGGTAAGCGTCAGCGCGCAGGCGACAGTCAGCGCGACAACTGTCCGTCTCAGGCGTAAATAAGGTGTTGAGGCAATCATGCTGGGAGGTAGTGCAACTACCTGGCCAACTCCAGACGCCCTATCGGCGGATGACCACGCCGACTGATGCCCTCCAAAAACTCAACAATGACTCGTTTTCAAGGGTGACCGGGTTTGCACCGTGCTCGAAGCTCCTGAAATGACGGACGTCGAAACGAACCCCGACATCTGGAGTGATGAATCCGATGGCACCGCCGCCGAGGTTCAGCGCGAGCGAGTTGCGGGCAGCAAAGATGTCCGGAAAAATCTCAGCGCCCTCGTCCAGCGACGTGTGCATCCACGAGAGGCCGCCGACGAGGTACGGACGCAGCGATTCGCGCGTCAGGCCCAGGGGCAACGTCGCGACGACATTCCCTCCCCAGGTGATGACGTTGCTGTCGGTGAAGAACCGGTTGTTGGTTTCGAAAAAGCGGGGCGCGTACGCGAATTCAGTTTCGAATCCGATGATCCCCTGGCTCCACCACCCGGCGGACCCGCCGTACACGGCCTGCGCCGAGCTCGCTCCACCCTCGAAATCAGGTAGCGGTGTCGATCCGGCGAATGTCCCGCCTATGAACGGGATGAAGAGCCAATCGGCAGAGGCGACCGACGGGGACAGAACAAGAAGAAGAACGAGAATGTGAGCCCAGGCCGGGACGAGATTCACCCTCAAGGCACGAAGAGTCTGAGGAACAGGGTCGCAAAGATCGACGTCGTCACATCGCCCGATTCGAGCGCGAACGGAGCGCTGAGCCCGTCGCTGTTGGCGAGCAGGATGTACGTCAACCCCCGATTCGGAGCCTTGACGATCAGCGACGAGTATCCGCCGCGAATCACGCCGAACTGCCAGATGATCGGCTCATCGTGGTAGTTCTGCACGAACCAGCCAAGACCCGTTGGCAGCGGTGTTGTGCCTGCATAGGTCTGCGTCCATGCCAGATTTCTGGTCGACTGCGCCAGCAGCGCGTTGGAGGTCAGCGCATTGTCGAAACGCACCAGGTCGCGAACGGAGCTGACGATTCCATCCGCGGCGTCCACCCGACGGGGCACCAGCTCGGTGTTTCGCTGTGGCCGGCCCGACGCGATGCGATACGGCCTCGCCATCCTCGACACGACGTCGGCGTAACGTGCCCGATGTCCGGCATCGAACGTGGTGTCTGTTGCGGCCAACCCGTGCGGCGCGGAATCGAGCATCGCGAACCGATCGAGGATCTCCGTGGCCAGGACGCTGCT
>JAICEG010000488.1 GCA_025924295.1 Vicinamibacteria bacterium | reverse complement strand
GAGCTTCAGCTTTCCCATGACCTCGCGCAGTCGTTGCAATGCCTCTTCGGCTTTGCCCTTCTTGCACAGGATCACGAGATCGTCGGCGTAGGTCACGATGCGACTGCCAAGGCTCTTCTCCAGCCCGAGCTTCTTCCACCCCAATACGAAGCGGCGCATATAGAGATTGGCCAGCAGTGGTGAGAGGGGTGAACCCTGCGGGATGCCGCGCCGCTTGTCCTTGGCCTCGGTCGTGCGTGTCTTCCGTCCTCGATCGTCGGTTTCTTCCACGGGACATTCCAGCCACATCTTGATCAGATGCAGCACGCGCCGATCAACAATCCGGCGCGCCAGCGATCGAAGTAACTCGCAGTGTGGAATGGACCCGAAGGAATACTCGACAGACTGCCCACCACCTCGACAACTGTCCCAATCAAGTAACGATCGTTCGCCAGCGCCACCCCTTCGAGGGCATGGTGCTCGATGTGCTGGGCTGGTGCCACCGGCGCGGCGAGCTGCATCTGACATTGGTGCTACCCGACGGCACACGCTCGTTGATTCCCGCAGCGTGGACGAATCTGCGCGCATCGCTACAGTCCTCGCCCGGGGTGGAGCGAATTCAGTCGGCATCCCTGGCATACCGCTCTCACCTGCTGCAGGCCCGAACGGTGGTCGACGCTTTGCTGCGCCGGCTCGGGGCCACCGATACTGCACACCTGTCGACACCGCAGGAGATGAGCGATGCAGCAACTGAGCTTTCTCGAAGTACCGCCACCGGACGCCGCACCCGTGTGGACCCTGCTCGACGAGGAGCAGCGCGCCGCCGTCGTAACGAAGCTAGCGCGACTGATGGCCAAGACGATCGCCCCTACACCAGGAGAGCACAGCGATGAGCGAACTGAGCAAGATCACCAGTGATCATCTGCGCCGGCGCGCCGTCGTCTACGTGCGCCAGTCCAGTACCACGCAGGTCGAACACAACCGGGAGTCCACCGCGCGGCAGTATCAGCTGGCCGAACGCGCCGTGGCACTCGGCTGGGTTCGCGACCAGGTCAGGATTTTTGACGAAGACCTCGGAGTCTCCGGTTCGGGGCTTGCCGAGCGCGCCGGCTTTGCACGCATGACCGCCGAAGTCGCGCTCGGCGAGGTCGGCATCGTGCTGGGACTGGAAGTCTCGCGTCTGGCCCGCAATAACGCCGATTGGTACCGCCTGCTCGATCTGTGCGGCGCGACCCACACGCTCATCGGCGATGCCGACGGCATCTATCATCCGGCCTGTTCAACGATCGCCTGGTGCTGGGGCTGAAGGGCACGATGTCGGAAGCCGAACTGCATGTCCTGCGCGCGCGCTTGCTCGGCGGCATCCGCAACAAGGCGGCACGCGGTGAGCTGCATCGTGGGCTGCCGATAGGTCTGGTGCGCGGCGAAGCCGATGGGGAAGTGCTGCTGCATCCGGATGAGTCGGTGACCGCCGCAATCCGTGCGGTGTTCGAGCGCTTTGCCGAGATGGGCTCCGCTCGGCGCGTGTGGCTGTGGTTTCGCTCGCAGGGCTTGCGCTTCCCGCTACAATCGAACACGCTTCAGGATGTGGGCTGGGTGACGCCCACGTACACCAAGATCCACCAGGTCCTCACCAACCCGTTCTACGCCGGTGTTTACGTGTATGGTCGAACGCAGCAGACCTGTTACGTGGATGACAGCGGGCGCCTGCGCAAGCGCATCCAATTGCGCCCACGCTCCGAGTGGCCTGTCTTTATCCGTGACCATCATCGCGGCTTCATCGACTGGCAGACCTTCGAAGCCAACCAGAACCGCCTCGCGCACAACATTCGTCCGCGCCCTCATTACAGCGGAGGGGCCGTGAGGGAAGGTGCAGCGCTGTTGCAAGGCATCGCCGTGTGCGGACACTGCGGGCGTCGCCTTGCCGTGCACTACAGCGGCCGATACTCGGCGCCCGGGTATCACTGCGCGGGCAAGAACATCGTCAACGGTCGAGGCGAGTATTGCCTGAACGTCGGTGGCGTGCAGATCGATGCGGCTGTCGCCGCGGCGTTCCTCGCGGCGCTCGCACCGGCGGGGCTTGCCGCCTCGCTGCAGGCCATCGAGCAGCTCGAGGCCGATCATGAGACCACCCTCGCGCAGTTCAGGCGCGAGCTCGAGCGCGCGCGCTACGCAGCGCAGCGCGCTGAACGACGCTATCGCGCGGTCGATCCAGACAATCGCCTCGTCGCGCGCGGACTCGAAGCGGAGTGGGAAAGTGCTCTTCGAGAACTGAAAGCCGCCGAAGCAGAGCTCTCGAATCGAGAACATTCGCGACCTCGTCCCTTCAGCCGCGAGGAACGCGACTCGATCCTCGCGCTTGGCAAGGATCTCAAAGGTGTCTGGTCTGCGCCCACGACGAGCGATCGGGATCGCAAGGAACTGCTGCGTACGCTCCTCGAGGAGGTCACTCTGAGTGTTGAGCGCGAGAAGTCCAATGCTCATCTGATGCTGCGCTGGCGGGGCGGACTGTTGAATGAGCTCGATGTCCCCTTGCCACGCTCGCACCCGGCGCCGATCCGCACTGCCGAGGACACCATCGATCTGCTGCGTCGCCTGGCAGCGCATTACACGGATGCCCTCATCGCCGGCATCCTCAATCGCCAGGGACGCAAGACCGCCACCGGCCTGTCGTTCACTGCCAATCGTGTGAGCAGTCTGCGCACGCACTGGAACATCCCATGTTTCGAGCCCTCGCAGCAGCCGAACGAGGCGCAGTGCGTGACGGTAGAACGCGCCGCGCAAGCACTCGGGGTCGCACCCTCGACCTTGCATCGCTGGCTCAACGACGGTTTCATCGCCGGAGAACAAATCACGCCCGGTGCGCCGTGGCGCATCCGACTCGACGATGAACTGCGTGCGCGCTTCGTGGAGAACGTGCCCGAAGGCTACGTGACGATGCTCAAAGCGACCCATCTGCTTGGTGTCTCGCGCCAGACGATCTTGCAGCGTGTAAAGCGCGGCGAACTTCACGCCGTGCACGTCAGCTATGGACGACGGAAAGGCTTGCGAATCAAAGTACCTGCCGCTCACCCCGATCTCTTCAACCCGCAATCCACAGAGGAGGTGTAGTGTGAAGAAGGATCCAAGTAGTCCGCGAGGTCGGCATCAACGACTTCCGGGTGAGCTCGGAACAGCAGCTCTTCCACCTCCACCACCGCTTTGCTGGGCGTTGCGGCCCGGGCGATAGGCGTACTGCTCGGGTGGAAGGTCGGCTTCGAAGATCGGTTCGAGCACGAGCAACGCTGCTGTCATGCACACCCGATCGCGCAGGGTCGAG
>JAICEG010000487.1 GCA_025924295.1 Vicinamibacteria bacterium | reverse complement strand
GAGTCGGTCTTCAACCGAAATGCCCACGCGACTGTCACCTCAGTCACGGAATGAAGCCGGCGCCGCCAACGCGGTCAGAGCATTGCAGAAGTTCGGGCAGTCCGTCTGGTTGGACTATCTCAGACGCGACCTGTTCATCAGCGGCGAGTTCGAGCGACTGATTGCCGAGGACGGGCTACGCGGCGTCACATCCAACCCGTCGATCTTCGAAAAGGCGATTGCAGAGGGCGCCGAGTACCGCGGCGCCATTCAGGAACTCCAACTACACCAGCCAATGGAACCGATGGTGCTGTACGAGGCGCTGGCGATCCAAGACGTCCGCGCCGCCGCCGACTTGCTGCGGCCCGTGTACGACGCAACCGCACGAGGCGACGGATACGCCAGCCTCGAGGTCTCACCGTATCTCGCGCACGACACGGCCGCAACGATCGAAGAGGCACGTCGGCTTTGGAAAGCCGTGGATCGGGACAACCTCATGATCAAAGTGCCCGCATCGATCGAAGGAATGCCGGCCATCCGACAACTGACTAGCGAAGGCATCAACGTTAACATCACGTTGCTCTTTGGCATCGCGCGTTACGACGCCGTGGCGCAGACATATCTCGACGGTCTCTCGGAGTTCATACAAAGGGGCGGGGATCCTGGGCGCGTGAGCAGTGTCGCCAGTTTCTTCGTGAGCCGCATCGACACCATGGTGGACGAGATGATCACGAAGCGCCTGGCCGTCCTGACCGATCCGGACGCCCGCGCATTGCTGACAAGCCTGCTTGGAAAGGTCGCCATCGCCAACGCCAAGCTCGCCTACCAACACTACGTTGCGGTGTGCCAATCGTCAGCGTGGCAGGCCGTTGCGGCCAAGGGCGCGCACCCGCAGCGTCTTCTGTGGGCCAGCACCAGCACGAAGAATCCGCGTTATCGGGACGTCCGGTACGTCGAGGAACTGATCGGCCACGACACCGTCAACACGATGACGCCGGCGACGATCGAGGCCTTCCGAGACCATGGCCAGTTGCGGGCCAGTGTCGACGCTGACGTCGAGGGAGCGCGTCGCGTCATGGAGACGGTGAGTCGTACCGGCATCTCGCTCGAGGCGGTGACGGACCGCCTGCTCGAGGATGGCATCACCCAGTTCAGTAGGGCGTTCGACACTCTGCTGGCGGCCTTGGGGAAGGATCGACGGAGCGATCGGATCGAGAGGTAAAACGACGGTTCATCGCGCAACCTGAGACAGCGCGAGCGCGACTGACGCAGGAATCAGCCACGGGAGCGACGTCAATGCAGATGGGCATGATCGGCCTCGGACGAATGGGCGCGGACATGGTACGACGCCTGATGCGCGGCGGCCACGAATGCGTCGCTCACGACATGAACGCGGACGCTGTCGCGCGATTGTCGAACGAGGGTGCGCGCGGCGTGTCGTCTCTCCAGGAGTTCGCCGAGACGTTGAGGAAGCCGCGGATTGCCTGGCTGATGGTCCCCGCGGCGGCTGTCGAGCAAGTGGTACAGGAACTGTCGCGGCGACTCGAGCCGGACGACATCATCGTCGATGGCGGCAATTCTCACTATATCGACGACATCCGGCGTGCGAAAACGCTGGCGACGCGGGGCATTCACTACGTGGATGTCGGCACAAGCGGCGGGGTCTGGGGGCTCGAGCGCGGATTCTGCCAGATGATCGGCGGCGATCCGAATGTCGTCAGGCACCTCGACCCGCTGTTCGCGACGCTCGCGCCGCCGGTCGATTCGGCGCCGCGCACGGCCGGCCGCGAGGGCGCGAACACCGGGACGGCCGAACGTGGATATCTCCATTGCGGACCTTCGGGCGCCGGTCATTTCGTCAAGATGGTCCACAACGGCATCGAATACGGAATCATGGCTGCGTATGCCGAAGGCTTCAACATCCTGCGGCATGCGAACGTCGGAAACCGACCCCAGGGATCGGATGCGGAGACCGCACCGCTTCGGAGCCCGGATTTCTACCGGTACGACTTCGATCTTCCCGAAATCGCCGAAACGTGGCGCCGCGGCAGCGTCATAGCGTCCTGGCTGCTGGATCTCACGGCCGGTGCACTGCTGACGGATCCAACCCTCGACGGATTCGCCGGGCAGGTGGCTGATTCAGGGGAGGGCCGCTGGACCATCGCCGCGGCGATTGACGAGGGGGTGCCGGCTCACGTGTTGAGCGCGGCCCTCTACGAGAGGTTCAGTTCGCGCGGGCAGGCTGATTTCGCCTGGCGCCTGTTGGCAGCCATGCGCTATCAGTTCGGTGGCCACGTGGAAAGTATACGGCCGCGAACGCCCGGCAGATCACAACGCCATGACTGAAGTCTCGGCGAGACATCGCCAGCCGAGTCGTGTGCGCCTGGTCGTGGCGGATGTCGACGGTACGCTCGTGACGCCTGACAAAATCGTGACCCCACAAGCGCGTGCGGCTGTTCGCCAGGTCATGAATACGGATATCGCTTTCACCATCACGAGCGGACGACCGCCAAGAGGGATGAAGGCACTCATCGACGATCTCCAAGTGCGGTCTCCGATCGCGGCATTCAACGGTGGGCTGTTTGTCCGGCCGGATCTCTCGGTCCTTCGCCGATATGTGATCTCACGCGAGGCCGCGACGTCGGTGATCGACATCATGACGAGAGGCGGGCTCGACGTGTGGCTCTACACGGACAACGACTGGTACGTGAAGTCGCGTCACGGGCCGCATGTCGATCGCGAGGTGTGGACCGTCAAGTACGACCCGACCGTCATATCGACGTTCGACGGCGTGCAAGGTTCTATCACCAAGATCGTCGGCGTTACCGACGACGCAGAGTTGATGACCCGTTCCCTCGAAGAGATCCGTCGCAGAAGCGGCGATGTGGTGTCTGCGGCGCTTTCGCAGCCGTACTACCTCGACGTTACTCATCCGAAGGCCAACAAGGGCGAGGTCGTCAGTGCCCTGTCCAAGTGGTTGGGAATCCCGACTGCCCAGATCGCGACTATCGGGGATATGCCGAGTGACGTGCTCATGTTCGAGCGCAGCGGTGTCAGCATCGCGATGGCGAACGCCAGCCACGATGTCCAGCGCGCCGCTATGTTTGTGACGTCGTCTAACACCGCCGACGGGTTCGCGCGTGCCATCGAACGGTTCGTGCTTGGCGACGCGCCAGACCGTGACGAACAGCGGTCCGCTGGGCTCGAGCATCGGAGCCAATCGTGAAGGCGGATGTCAGGGTCTTCGCCAACGCCAGGGAATTGAGTCTTCGAGCGGCGGAAGCCGCAGTGAGGACGATCAGTGAGGCAGCGCGACGCCG
>JAICEG010000486.1 GCA_025924295.1 Vicinamibacteria bacterium | reverse complement strand
ACGGCGGCAGCACGTCGAGCCGCTCGTTTCCAATCACGCCGACGTAGAGCTCGCGGCCATCGATGAACTGCTCGACGATGGCCGCCGTGCCCAGCTTCTCGTGGATGAAGGTCGCCCGGCGTGCCAGCTGCTCGTGATTCTCGACGACCGAGGCCTGCGAAATTCCCGTCGACGCCTCGAAGAAGAGGGACTTGACGATGAGCGGGAACGTCAGACGCTTCGGAAGCGCTACTTTGCGGCCCGGACGAACCACCGTGAATTCCGGGACCGGAATCCGGTGATAGGCGAGCAGCTTCTTCGAGAGCGCCTTGTCACGCGCGAGGATCAGGCCGCGTGGGTTGCATCCAGTGTACGGCAAACCCAGAAGCTCGAGGTAGCTCACGACGTTCTGATCGAAGGTGGTGACGCCGGCAAACGCCTCCATGAGGTTGAAGACGATATGCGGCTTGAAAAGCCCGACCGTTGGCCGGATGCCGCCGAGGTTGTCGTTGATGCCGAGCACGCGGACCTCGTGTCCGATCTCGCGCAGCGTCTCGATCACGTCGTACTCCATCTTCCACTCGGCCTCGAGGATATCGATGCCGGTCGTATCCTCCGGTGGAACGAGATGGTCGTGCACGAGGGCGAGGATTCGGAGATTCTTCACAGGCGCATCACCGCTTCACAAAAACAAGCGATGTCCACCACTGTGCAGGTAGTTCATCGCCTGCACCGTGAGAAGGACGGTGAATTCCCGGCGTGCCTGTTCTTCCGGGACCGCGAGCCGCAGCTTCAACTCGCGGCAGCGGGCGATCATCTCTTCCAGGACCTGGTCGATCGTGTACTGGTAGATTCCCGTCCAGCCGGCGACGACGCGCCGGACTTGTCGCCTGATGCGCGAGATGAACCGCGCCGCGGTCATGTGATTGGTGAACTCGGGCGCATCGGAAAACAGGCGACGCAGATCGCGGTCGTAGAAATTGGGGTAGTCGACACCGTAGTG
Source organism: Vicinamibacteria bacterium (assembly GCA_025924295.1). Taxonomy (GTDB): domain Bacteria; phylum Acidobacteriota; class Vicinamibacteria; order Vicinamibacterales; family UBA2999; genus Gp6-AA40. The sequence continues at coordinate 2,343 of JAICEG010000486.1, read as the reverse complement.
GCGCCGCTTGTTGCGGTAATGCTGGCGCAGGGTGATGCGCAGGTTGGGCAGCGCATCCACTTCTTGAGGGTTGTCGACCGGTGCGGGGAGCCCGCGCAGCGAACCCATCAGACTGTCCATGTATTCGAGCTTGGGCAGCGCCTTCCATTCGGCGTAGCGGTGACGCCATTCGCTGCTCGGAGTCAGCCAGACGGCGAATGTCTCGGCGAAGTCTTCGTCCGGATGGCTTTGCGCGTACCACGAGTCGAGATGCAGGACGAAGCTCTTGCTGTACGGCTTGGGGGTATAGAACTCGGGATAGGGCTTGGCGGGAGAGCCAAAGATCTCGCGCCGCCGGGCCCGTCGCCGCAGGCGATATGCGTTGTCGATGGCATGGCCGGCTTCGTGGCGGAGGATGCGCATGCACCACTCGTGTTCGCCCCCCTCGACTTCGAGCATCTGCGTCTCCTCGAGCTTCTCCAGGCGTGGATGCGCGAGGTAGAAGGGGATCGCGATCGTCGTTGCCCCGTCCGGCGTGAACCACTCGTCGGAGAGGTAGAAATGCAGTGGGACGATGAGGCCGCGGTCGCGGAGCTCTTCCCGGAGTTGCTCGATCCGCTGGGCCAGTGTGCCTTCGATGGCCAAAGGCAGGTCAGCCATGCGTAAATCGAGCAGGGCGTCATCGTCGAGCTCTGGCCAAGTCTCGTGCACAACGCGTTTGGGCATGTTTGGGCTGGATATAGACTAGCTCCAGGATTCGAGTTCCTGTTCGGGGTTCCCAATATGGGCATAAATGTGCAGCGGATGACAGGAGTCGTCGCAGGAGCGGTGGTAGGGATGACGGTAATGATGACGGCGCAGGATCGGGACCGCGCGAAGGTGGCCGACGCGTACAAGTGGAATCTGGCCGATGTCTACCCGAACGACGCGGAATGGCGGGCGCAGAAAGAGAAGATTACCGCCGAAATTCCGCGGCTCAGGGAGTTCCAGGGCAAGCTCGGCACGTCACCGGGCACGCTGGCGGACGCCCTCGAGATGATGTCCCGCCTGGATAAAGAGCTCTCCCGGCTTTACGTCTACGCGAGCATGCTCTCCGACGAAGACACGCGGGTGTCGAGCACGCAGGGCATGCAGCAGGAGATGCAGCAGATCTTTGCGACCTTCGGCGCTGCCGCCTCCTACATCGAGCCCGAGGTTCTGAAGAACGGAAGCGCGGCTGTCGAGAGTGCCATCACGAGCGAGAAGCGGCTGACGCCGTACGCGTTCTACCTGCGCGACATCTCACGCCGTGCCGCGCACACGCTGTCTGATGCCGAGGAGAAGATCCTGGCCGACGTCGCGCCGCTGGCCGGATCGCCGACGAACATCTACACCATCCTCGCCAACGCCGACTTTCCCTATCCCACGGTCACGCTGGCGGACGGCAAGACGGCCAGAGTCGATCAGGCCGGATACAGCGAGCTTCGTACGTCGGGCAACCGCGCCGATCGACAAGCCGCGATGTCGGCGTTCTTCAACGCACTCGGCGGGTTCAGTCGAACGATGGGCGTGACGATGAACTCCAACGTGCAGAAGTCGCTGTTCTACTCGCGATCGCGAAAGTATGGGTCGAACCTCGAGGCATCGCTCAACGGCCCGAACATTCCGGTGTCGGTCTATACGCGGCTCGTCGACGGTGTGAACCGGCACCTGCCGACCTTCCATCGCTATCTGAAGCTTCGCAAGCGCATGATGGGGGTCACCGACGACCTGCACTACTACGATCTGTATGCGCCGCTGGTCGCGTCGGTCGATCTGCGGTACACCCCCGAAGAGGCGCAGGAGCACGTCATCGGCGCGATGGCCCCGCTCGGCAAGGAATACACCGACGTGCTGCGCCGCGGCTTCAAGGAACGCTGGATCGACTGGTATCCCACACAGGGCAAGGTCTCCGGCGCCTACTCGAACGGCGGCGCCTATGACGTGCACCCGTACATGCTGCTCAACTACCTCGGGCAGTACAACGACGTGAGCACGCTGGCCCATGAGCTCGGGCACACGATGCAGAGCTATTTCTCGAACAAGACGCAGCCGTACGCGACGGCGGGCTATCCGACGTTCGTCGCTGAGGTGGCCTCGACGTTCAACGAGGCGCTTCTCATCGACTACATGTTGAAGCGGATCAAGGACACTCCAACCCGGCTCTCGCTGCTCGGGAACTACCTGGAAGGGATCACGGCGACGGTGTTTCGCCAGACCCAGTTTGCCGAGTTCGAGTTGCGGATGCACGAGATGGGGCAGCGCGGCGAGCCGATTACCGGAGACGCGCTGGCGACGCTCTATCTCGACATCACGCGCAAGTACTACGGCCACGACCAGAAGGTT
>JAICEG010000485.1 GCA_025924295.1 Vicinamibacteria bacterium | reverse complement strand
TGGTCGGCGGTGAGGATCTCGATGTAGCTGGCGAGTCCCGAATCGTAGCGGGCACGCGCCAGATCGGCGGCGTCGACCAGGTTGGCGACGCCATCCTCGTGCTGGACGCGCTCCTCACCCAGCTTCTGGATGGTGATCAGCGAATCAGCCACTTCGCGGTACCCGTTCAGCGCGGCCTTTTGATACATCGCCATCGCCTGATCGAAGCGCGCCTGTGCCGCCTCCGCATTCCGCCGCAGCCGACCTCCGTTGTAGATCGGCTGGAACAGCCCCGCGCCGACCGACCAGATCCCGCCGCTACCTCCGAGGAACGTGTTGAGGTCGCCGCTGATGCCGCCGAGAAAGCCGGTGAGCGAGATCGTCGGATAGAAGAGCGCCTTGGCGGCACCGATGTCGGCGTTGGCAGCCACCAGGAACTGCTCGGCCTCGGCCACGTCCGGCCGCCGCTCCAGCAATGACGTCGGCAAACCAGGCGGAATCGCGGGCGGTAGCTGCACGCTGGGATTGGCACCGTCGCGCACGACCGGCCCGGGAGGGCGCCCGAGGAGCAATGAGATCTCGTTCTCGACGATGGCGATCTGCCTCTCGATGTCGGGAATCGCCGCAGCAGTCTGCGCGCGCAGCGCACGGATCCGATCGAGTTCGAGGCGGTTGGACACACCGCCATCGAGCCGATTCTGGAAGTACTGGACGGTCTGGTTGTTGATCTCGAGCGTTTGTCGCGCGATGAACAGCTGGATGTCGAGCTCACGCAGCAGGAAGTAACTCGATGCGACGTCACCCACCAGTGTGACCAGCACTCCGCGCCTGGCCTGCTCGCTCGCCAGCGCCAGGGCCAACGCGGCTTCGTTCTGGCGCCGGAGCTTGCCGAAGAGATCGAGTTCCCACCCGAGCTGGAATCCGTACGACGTGTTCTGGTGGAACGTATCTTCGTCGTCGGTCTCATCCGGCTCCGCGCTCGTCGCACCGCGGACGCGATAGCTGGCGACACCGTCGACCTGCGGATACAGGTACGACTTCGCGATGCCGGCGCGCGCGCGCATCTCTTCCACGCGCGCGACCGCGGCACGCAGATCGAGGTTGCTGGCAATGGCATCCTTGATGAGTGCCTGCAGTGCAGGGTCGTCGAATACTTGGAACCAGGGCGCGTCGGCGAGCGACTCCGCCTGCGCGCCCTCGACGAACCGGAACTGCTGCGGCGTCGGCATCTGCGGCCGCATGTAGTTGGGACCGACGAGACATCCGGCCGAGACAGTCGCCGCGCAGGCGAGTGCCGCGAGGCGCACGGAAACGACGAGATTCACCATCTCAATGGCTCCCGTGCCCATGCCCGGCGGCCAACGCGGGCGGCGTCGTCGGCGACGCTTCCGCGGCAGGCCTCTTGGCGCCAATGAGTCTCTCGATGACGACGTACAGCATCGGGATCAACAGCACGCCAAGGATGGTGGCGATGAGCATCCCCGAGAACACCGTCATGCCCATCACCTTGCGTGCCTCGGCGCCGGCGCCGCTCGCGGTGAGCAGTGGCACCACACCGAGGATGAACGCGAAGGCCGTCATGAGAATCGGCCGGAAACGAAGCTTGGCGGCGTTCAACGCGGCCTCGACGAGCGGCTTCCCTGCGTCGTACTCCATCTTCGCGAACTCGACGATCAGAATCGCGTTCTTCGCGGCAAGACCGATGAGCATGATCAAACCGATCTGCGCGAAGACGTTGTTCACGTAGCTCGGGCCCAGGAACTGGCGCGCCAGGTAGAGTCCGAGATAGGCACCGAACGCGGCGAACGGCGTGCCGAGCAACACGCTGAAGGGCAGGCCCCAGCTCTCGTACTGGGCAGCGAGGATCAGGAACACGAGGAAGATGGCCAGCCCGAACACGACGGCGACACCGGGTGCCCGGCGCTCCTGAAAGGACATGTCAGCCCAGTCGAAGCTCATGTCCGGCGGGAGTACCTCGCGCGCGGTCTCTTCGAGTGCATCGAGCGCCTGCGTCGACGAGTAGCCCTCGGCCGGCACACCCGTGAGCTCCGCCGAACGAAACAGGTTGAAGCGGTTGGTGAACTCCGGACCGGCGGCCGGCCCGGTCGAGAGCAGCGTGTCGAGCGGCACCATGCCGCCCTTCTGGTTCTTCACGAAGAACAAACCGAGCTGCTTCGGGTCCTGCCGGAACTCCGGCTCGGCCTGCAAGTAGACCTTGTAGACGCGGCCAAACCGGTTGAAGTCGTTGATGTACGAGCTGCCGAGCAGCGCGCCGAGCGTGGTGTTCACGTCACCGAGGGGCACACCCGCCTTGAGCACTTTGCTGCGGTCGATGTCCGCATAGATCTGCGGGACCTCCGCCCGATAGAGGCTGGCGATGCGGGCGATCTCCGGGCGCTTCCTGGCAGCCTCGATGAAGCGGGCGGTCTGTTGCGCGAGATAGTCCGGTGACCCGCCACTGCGGTCCTGAAGCTGCATCGTGAAGCCGGCGCCGGTGCCGAGTCCCGGAATCGCAGGGGCGCCGAATGCGACGACGCCAGCCTCGGGAATCGTCTGGGCAAACGCGCGGTTGAGCGCGGCGACCACGCCGTTGGCGTGCGACTCCGCGGTGGTGCGCTCTTCCCACGGTTTGAGCTGCACGAAGAAGAAGCCCATGTTCGACGAGTACGCGCCGGTGAGCAGCGAGAAGCCGGTGACGGTGTTGTAACCTTCGATCGCCTCGTTCTTCGCAAGGACGGCTTCGACCTTGCGCATGACGGCGTCGGTCCGCTCGAGCGATGCTGCGTCCGGGAGCAACGCGTTCACCATCAGGTAACCCTGATCTTCTTCGGGCACGAAGCCGCCGGGAATCCGCTGCACCAACGCGTATGTCACGTAGCAGAGGATGGCAATGAACGCCACGCTCCGGAGCGACTTGCGAATGAGGATGCCGGCGAAGCCGACGTAGCGGTCAGTGGTCCAGCCGAACACCCGGTTGAACCAGTTGTAGAAAGGCGTGAGGAAGGACTTCTTGCCCGTGTTGGGCTTCAAGAGCAGCGCCGCCAGCGCCGGGCTCAGCGTCAGCGCGTTGATGACCGACAGGAGCACCGACAGCGCGATCGTGATCGCAAACTGCTGGTACAACTGTCCGGTGAGGCCTCCCATGAAGCCGACTGGAACGAACACGGCCGCGAGGATGAGACCGATCGCAACGACCGGACCCGACACTTCTTCCATCGCTTTGATGGTCGCCTCCTTCGGCTCCATCCCATGCTCGATGTGATGCATCACCGCCTCGACCACGACGATCGCATCGTCCACGACGATGCCGATGGCAAGGACGAGGCCGAGCAGCGAGAGCACGTTGATC
>JAICEG010000484.1 GCA_025924295.1 Vicinamibacteria bacterium | reverse complement strand
GTGTGGAGGAAGGGCTCCTGCACGCCGAGCCGCTTGCCGTGACGCATCGCCCGCCGCATGATCTTGCGCAGGACGTAGCCGCGCCATTCGTTGGACGGGACGACGCCGTCGGCGATGAGAAATGTCATTGCACGAATGTGGTCGGCGACCACACGCATCGAGACGTCGGACGGTTCCATCGTGCCGCGGTGCGCCGTACCCGCGCGCTCGCCGATAGCCGACAGGATCGGCGTGAAGAGATCGGTATCGTAGTTGGACAGGTGCCCCTGCAGAACGGCCGTGACTCGCTCCAGCCCCATCCCGGTGTCGATCGAGGGGGCGGGCAGCGGGTTCAATGTGCCGTCTGCCTGGCGATCGAACTCCATGAAGACGTTGTTCCAGATCTCCACGTAGCGGTCGCAGCTGCATTCCATCCCGCGACAGTTGCGCCCGGCTGCCTCTTCGCCGCACGGTACGCTGGCGCCACGGAAGAAGTAGATCTCCGAGCAGCGGCCGCACGGGCCGGTATCACCCATCGTCCAGAAGTTGTCGTCCGCGCCGAGCTCGCCTATGCGTTCGGCGGGCAGGAGCGCCTTCCAGAGCTCGTATGCCTCCTGGTCGCGTGGAACAGAAGCATCACCCCTGAAGATGGTTACGCTGAGCCGGTCTTTTGGGATATTCCACACCTCGGTCAGCAGGCTCCAGGCAAACGGGATCGCCTCGCGCTTGAAGTAGTCGCCAAAGGAGAAGTTGCCGAGCATCTCGAAGAACGTGTGATGGCGGAACGACGGCCCGACGTTGTCGAGGTCGTTGTGCTTGCCGCTGACGCGCATGCACTTCTGCGTGGTCGTGGCGCGGTTGTAGCTGCGCTTCTCCTTGCCGAGGAGCACGTCCTTGAACTGGTTCATCCCCGCATTGGTGAAGAGGAGCGTCGGGTCCTCGTGCGGTACGAGCGGGGAGCTGGCAACGATGCGGTGGCCCTGCTTCTCGAAATACGCGAGAAACGACGAGCGGATCTCCTTTGAGGTCATTGCTCTCTATTGTAGGTCCGGAGGAGCGCGAGCACGCGATCGGGCTCGAATCCCTGGGCGACGAGGTATCGATAGAGTCGGCTGAATTCCTTCTCGTCCTCGATGCGCGCTCTTCCCCTGAGCCGCCGGGCGAGCGCGTCGGTCAGCAGGCCATCGGCATCGATCGCTGCGAAGGTTTCCTCGACGACGCGACGGGCGATCGATGGAGCGATGCCAGCCGCTTCGATCTGACGCGTGACGCGGTATCGTCCGCGCTTCTTCAGCCCGGTTTCCGATCGCGCGATCGCTCCCGCCACCCGTTCATCGTCCAGGCTGCGGTCGGCTTTCAGACGCGCGATCGCTGCGTCGATGGCGTCTTCGTCGTGCTGCCGGCGCAGCAGCCGCTGACGAAGCTGCGCCTCGGAGAGCTCGCGCCTGGCGAGCATTTTCAGCGCCGTGAGATACGTGTCATCCACTGTCTCAGTGTAGGCCGGGTCTTGTTCTGTAGACCCGGCTGGTCGGCGGGTCCGAAAAGCAGGACCCGCCCCACGCGTTCGTATTACCCGCCGAAGCGAGTGATCTCCGGCGCCCGTCCGCCGCTGCTCTGACCGGCGCGCGCCATCTGGTCGCGCGCCATGTCAGCGGTGGTGTGGATCCCCTGCACCCTGAGCTTGAATTCGTCGACGTTGCTGGCCCAGCGCAGTGACTCCTCGTAGGAGACGAGTCCCTGCTCGAACAGGCTGAAGATCGACTGATCGAACGACTGCATCCCGTACTGCGAAGTGCCCTGGGCGATTGCGCTGTGAATGAGGTGCGACTTTTCCTTGTCGAGGATCGCGTCGCGAATGAAGGCGGTGCTGATGAGCACTTCGACCGCGGGCACGCGCCCCTTGCCGTCGGTTCGCGGCATCAGGCGCTGAGAGATGACCGCCTTGATCACGCTCGCCAGCTGAATGCGGATCTGCTTCTGCTGGTGCGGCGGAAAGACCGCGATGATGCGGTTGATGGTCTCGGTGGCGTCGAGCGTGTGCAGCGTCGAGAGAACCAGGTGCCCCGTCTCGGCGGCCAGCAGCGCCGTCTGAATCGTTTCGAGGTCGCGCATTTCGCCGACGAGGATGACGTCGGGGTCCTGACGCAGGGCGCTGCGCAGTGCGTCGCCGAAAGAGCGGGTATCGACGCCGATCTCGCGCTGGTTGATGACCGAGCGATTGTCCCGATGCAGGTATTCGATCGGGTCCTCGATCGTCATGATGTGCGCCGTCCGGGTCGAGTTGATCTCGTCGATGAGCGCGGCGAGCGTCGTGCTCTTGCCGCTCCCTGTCGTCCCGGTCACCAGTACGAGACCACGTTCTTCCGACGCGATCTTCTTCAGGACCTTCGGCAACAGCAGGTCTTCGATCGTCGCCACCCGCATCGGGATGACACGGAAGATCATGCCGATCGTGCCGCGCTGCTGAAAGGCATTACAGCGGAAACGGCCGAGCCCGGCGACGCTGTAGGCGAGGTCGACCTCGTGGTTGTCGCGGAACTTGTCGCGGTGACCGGCAGGGAGGACCGCCGCGGCCATGGCGACGACGTCCTCGTGTTCGAGGCGGCGCTCTTCGGTCGCGGGAATAAGGGTCCCGCGGACCCGCATCATGGGATAGGTGCCGACCTTCAGGTGGAGGTCGGAGGCGCCGCTTTGAACGGCAATCTTGAGTAGATCGTTGACGTGCATGCTACGGGGGGCCCGAATCGGGCCGGCGCGGGAATGCGCCGGCCGTCCGGACCTGTTCCCGTAGTTATCGGTTCTTCGAGGCGCCCGTAGTAGCCGTCTCCCGAACGTTGACCGGTTGGAGCCAGCCGTGGGTATCGGGCGCCTCTCCCTTCACGATCTGGAAGAAGCGCTGCTGAATCGCCTCCGTAATCGGGCCACGGCGACCACGGCCGACCTTGACTCGGTCAACTGACCGGACGGGCGTAACCTCGACCGCGGTTCCCACGAAGAACACCTCGTCGGCCATGTAGAGCGTTTCGCGGGGGAGCGTCTGTTCCCTGACCTCGAAGCCCAGTTCGCGGGCGATCGTCATGACCGAGTCGCGCGTGATCCCCCAGAGCACGGAGTTGCCAATCGGCGGCGTGTAGATGATCCCTTCGCGCACGACGAAGATGTTCTGTCCGCTACCTTCGCTGAGGTTGCCCTGCGTATCGAGCGCGATGCCTTCCGCGTAGCCATCCGCGATCGCTTCCATCTTGATCAGTTGCGCGTTGGCGTAGTTGGCCACGCTCTTCGCCATCGCCGGCGTCGTGTTGGGAGCGTTGCGCGCCCAGGTGGAGATCTTGACGTCGAGCCCTTCCTCGATCGCTTCCTTCGTGAAGTAGGCGCCCCATTCCCAGAGCATGATCGCGACG
>JAICEG010000483.1 GCA_025924295.1 Vicinamibacteria bacterium | reverse complement strand
TGCTGCTGGCATGCATCGGGCTCTACGGCGTGATCTCGTACGACGTGACGCGCCGGCGACGCGACATCGGAATTCGGCTGGCCCTCGGTGCAACGCGATCGATCGTGCTCGGCGGCGTCCTGCGGCAGGCGGCGACCATCGTCGTCGCTGGCCTGACGATGGGACTCATCGGCGCCTGGTTCACGTCGCAGCTGGTCGAAGGCTTCCTCTTCGGCCTCACGGCACGCGACCCCTACATGCTGGGTGTCGCGGTGTTGACACTGACGACCACGGCCATGCTCGCCGGTTACCTGCCGGCCAAGCGCGCCGCGCAGGTCGATCCTGCGACGACGCTGCGGACGGAATGATCACAATCGATCTTTGATTGTGCGATCTTTGATCTTGGATTGGTTGTTGATTGGTGATTGCAGCTTTTCGATTGACGGGCAACTCGACACAGACGATCGACTTGCGACTGGAGCAAATCAACGATCAGCAATCGTCAATCAAAAAGAAATCAACAATCACCAATCATCCATTCAACAATGCTCGACACCCTTAGACAGGACCTGAGATTCGCGATCCGCTCCCTGGGCCGCGCGTCCGGCTTCGCGGCAGCGGCCATCCTGACGCTCGCGCTCGGCATCGGCGCGAATGCTGCGATGTTCACGCTGCTCGATGCCGCGATGTTCAAGCCGCTGAACGTCCCCGCGCCAGCGGATCTGGTCACGCTCTACGAACATCCGCGCGAAGGCAGTCCCGACGTGGCCGGCGGCACCGGGCGGTACCTGCGTTTCTCGTATCCACATTTCGAGCGCCTGCGTGATGCGCTGGGAAGCCGCGGATCGCTGGCAGCGATGACGCGCACATCCGGGTTCATCGTCCACTTCCCGGAGCGCACGCGGCCGGCTCCAGTTCGCACGCAGCTGGTCTCGGCTGGGTACTTCTCCACGCTTGGAGTTGCCGTGGCGCACGGTCGCGACATCGACGCGCGCGACATGGCAGCCGAAGGCGCAGCCGTGGCGGTGATCGGCGATCGCCTGTGGAGAGAAAGGCTTGGAAGCGGGAACGTTCTCGGGCGAACTCTCGTGATTGGCGGCGTCGCAACCACGATCGTCGGCATCGCTCCACCGGGATTCATTGGCGCGTGGAGCGACGCCGCTGCCGACCTGTGGCTGCCGCTGACGATGCAGCAGGCGGTGGAGTATCGGGCCAACATGAGCTCGTACGGACCGATCGACATCGAGCGGCCGTGGTTCGGGCAGGATCGGATCGCCTGGCTCAACATCATTGGTCGCATCCCCTCGCGCGACCAGGCGCCGGCACACGGCGCGCTCGACGTCGCCAATCGCGTCGCCCTCGCCGACATGGCACGTGCGATCGATGAGCCGAAGCTGCGTGACGAGTTGCTCTCGAACACGCTCGTCGTGCAGTCACTCGAACATGGCTTTTCGAGGACGCGGACACAGCTCGCGGATGCGTTCATCGCGCTGAGCGCGATGGTGGCGTTCGTGCTGCTCGTAGCGTGCGCCAACGTCGCCAATCTGCTCCTCGCCAGGTCGGCGGGGCGAGCACGGGAGACGGCGATTCGAGTTGCCGTGGGTGCCAGCCGTCGACGGCTCCTGCAGCAGGGCCTGGTCGAAAGCACGCTGCTGGCGGCGCTTGGCGGTGCGGCGGGCTGGATCGTCGGGCACTGGTCCAGCATCCTCCTGGCCAGCGCGTTCCTCTCCACGACACCCGAGCAATTGCCTGACGTCTACTCGCCGGACGCGCGGGTACTCGTCTTCACGACGTTGGTGTCGATGGCCACAGCACTGCTGTGCGGGCTGCTTCCGGCGAGTCGAACCGCCCGCAGCTACGCGGGAACGGCGGTGACGACATCACGGTCGAACCCGAGTGCGTCGGTCATGCGGGGCATGCGGCCACTCGTCGCCGCGCAGTTGGCGCTCGCCGTCGTCGTGGTGTTCTCCGCCGCACTGCTCGGACGCGGCTTGATCAACTTCGCCCGGCTCGATCCCGGCTACGACGTCGAACAGGTGGTCTCGGTGTCGTTCAATCCGGCGGCGAGCGGCTACCAGGCGACACAGTCCGCCGCTCTCGGCAATCGGCTCGTCGATGCTGTGACCGGAACGCCGGGATTCGTGTCGGCCACGGTCTCGCGCTGCGGGTTGCTCGACAACTGTTCGTACAGCAGCTCGTTCGTCCTCGACAGCGACCGCGCGCGTGGCGAGATCAGCATCGACGAGAACCACGTCGGTCCCGGCTACTTCTCCACCACCGGCATTCCGATCATTGCCGGCCGTGAGTTCACGGAACGCGATGGCGAGGGCGGCGCGCCGGTTGCGATCGTCAGCCAGTCGGTCGCCAGCCGATACTTTGCCGGAGGCAACGCCATCGGTCGCCAGATCGGCGACGCTGAATTCACCGCCGAGATCGTCGGCGTCGTCGGTGATATCCGGCCTTACCGGCTGCGCGAAGCTCCCGTGCCGATGGTCTACTTCCCGATCCGTCAGTGGGCAAGCCAGCCGCACAACCTCGCGATCCGCATCGACGGAGACGTCGACCACGCCGTCACATCGGTGGGCGCGGCGCTCCAGCGCGTGGAGCCCGGGCTGATCCTCGACCACGTGGGAACGATGGCGCTGCAGGTCGAGCGCAACCTGCTGCGCGAACGGCTCGTGACCTACCTCGCGGCCATGTTCGGTGGACTGTCGCTGCTGCTTGGCTGCATCGGGCTGTATGGCGTGCTCTCGTACTCCGTCGCGCGCCGCACGCAGGAACTCGGCGTGCGGCTGGCGCTGGGCGCGCGGCCGAGCGACTTGACGCGTGCCGTGCTTCGCGATGCATTGGGCGTCGCGGTCGCTGGCACGGGTGCCGGGCTCGTTGTTGCGCTCTGGGCGTCAGGACTACTGAGGGGGCTGCTCTTCCAGGTCACGACAATGGATCCGGGTGTTGCACTCGCTTCCGCTGCAGTGCTCCTGGCGGCAACGCTGACGGCCAGCTACATCCCGGCTCGTCGTGCGGGGCGCGTCAATCCAATCGCTGCGCTTCGAACGGAATAAAGGCACTGGAACCAGCCTAGCGTCCGTAAACGGAACGGCAATTCCCGTCGTCGAACAAATTGCCCCCCGGATCGCGTAAATTCCCTAGTAACCGCCCGGGCATAGGGATTGATTTCCTTCCGGGCTCAGATAAAGGGATACACGACCATGATCTTCAGACGCTCGTCCTCCTCGGCCCTGACCGAACCACCGCAACTCGACCCGACCGCACCGCTGATGTCACTCAGAAGCGTCGAGAAATCATTCCCCGTCGGAGCCGGGCAGACCTTCGTCCTGCGCCGCATCGCGCTCGACATCAAGCCCGGCGAGTTCGTCTCGATCATGGGGCCGTCAGGGGCCGGCAAGTCCACGCTGCTGCACATCCT
>JAICEG010000482.1 GCA_025924295.1 Vicinamibacteria bacterium | reverse complement strand
TTCTTCGTTGTTCACCGCATAGGCGACCGAGGTATAGCGCGGCGCCTTCATGTCGGCGATCGCGCGCAGGCTGACGTAACCGGTCACGCGATCGTCCTGACCGTACGCGCCGAGCAGCGCGCGATCGAGCCCGACATCGCGAGGCATCGTCGCCGGCACGAGTTGCAGATCGGCGGAAAGAAAGTCGCGGGCGGTTATCGCGTACTTCTGGTGCAGGAGCGCGAGGACGCGATCGATCGCCGTGCGCTGCCCGGCCGCCGCGTCGGGCGGCAGCGAGCCAATCAGTGGGTCGAGCTCCTCGGTGCGAATGACCTCGGGCTGCGTGCGCCCACGGAAGTCCCGGTCCACGTGCGGCGCGAGATCAGTTATGAGGAGCACCGGGTCACCCGGGGCGTTTCCGATGTCGATCCAGGCCGTCGTGCCGTCAGCCTTGTCCACTCGCCCTGTGATCGCGAGCGGTAGATTGGCCCACTGGTAGTTCTTGATGCCACCGTGTACCTGCGTGTCGATGAGGACGGCCTGCTGGCTTTCGCGGAAGGGTCGGGTCTTGAACTCGATCCTCGGCGAGTCGATGTGCGTGTTGACGATGCGCAGACCGCTCTCGATCGGCTCGGTGCCCACGACGACCAGGACAATCGTGCGATCGCGGTTGATGGCGTACCAGCGCGACCCTGGCTTCACGCCGGCCGCGGTCGCCGCGTCCCACTTACGGAACCCGTTGGCTTCGGCGAACTGTGTCGCGTGACGCACGAAGAGCATCTCGGACTTCGCCTGGCCGAGAAACGCTTTCACGTCCTCGCCGAACTTCTGCACCTGCTCCTGATCGGCCGGCGCCAGGTCGAGCCAGGCATTGGCGAAGCCCACGTCCTGTCCCTGCACGGTGGCCGACAACGCCAGGCACAGCAACGCGACGATTCCGCCTGCTACACGCCTCATCTCCACCTCACGGGTTTAGAAAGAGTTCCTCGCGGCCGAACTCAACCAGGCATCGCGAAAGCGGCGTTGCGGGTCGCTCACGGCTTGCCCCGCGTCCTCGAACGGCAGGACCTCGAGCCGCGGGTCGCCGACCAGCGTCAACGCCGTCGACGTGCGCACGCCCTGACGTTCGTAGACAACCGGCAGTGGTTCACCTGGCTTGCGGGCCGCGATCAGTTTCTCGACGTCGGCGGCACGCACCACTTTCGTTCCGCCCACCGTCACCAGCACATCATCCCGTTCCAGTCCGCCCCGATACGCCGGTGATCCGTACGGTACGTCAGCGGTAATGCGAACACCGGCGGGATCGTCCTGCAGCGTGAGCGCGCCGGCAAAGGCGCGGCTCGCATTCGACCGCAACAGCAGGCCGGCGCGCGCCAGGAGTCGCGCGTAGTCGGGTATCTCACGGCCTTCGACGTATTGAGCGAAGAACTCCTGGGCGAACGTCTCGTCTCCCGCGACGCCACCCAGCACGCTCTTGAGGTCGTCGAGGGTGTACGGCGTCTCCACGTACCCCGGCACGCGGATCCCGGGCCGCCCGAATCGCTCCCAGAGCGCGCGCATGTAGTGATCGAGCGTCACCTTCCCTTCGGTCCGCTCGCGCAGGCTGAGATCGAGACCAAGGCCGATTGCCGTGCCCCACGTGTAGTAGGAAATGAAGGTGTTCGAGAAATTGGTCGAGTCGACCGATGCAAAGGAGTCGACGAACGGCGCGAGACGGCTCATCTCGACCGCCGATCGCAGCTGGCGCCCCGGGCTCACCGTCACCCGCTCGATCGCATCACCCATCTCCCGCGCGAACGCGCGCAGCGTCGTCTGGCCGGCGCGCTTCATCGTCAGCGGAGCGTAGTAGCTGGTGAAGCCTTCGGCGAACCAGAGCTCGCCCGACATGTTGGCTTCCTCGAAGTTGAAGGGCTCGAGCGACCTCGGCCGGATGCGCTCGACGTTCCAGACATGGAAGAACTCGTGCGCGATGGTGTCCAGCAACTCGAGGCGGCCGAGCGCGATCGATGACGACGAGGTCACGATCGTGCTGTTGCGATGCTCCATGCCATCGCCATGGGCCGCCGGCAGGTAGTCGGCGATGAAGGTGTAGGTGTTGTTCTCGAACGCCGGGTATTCGCCGAAGATATGCCGGGCCTCGCGGACGATGGCCTCGACGTCGCGAACGAGGTTGTCGACGTCAGCTTCGGTTCCCTTGTGATGAACCGCCACGCGAAACACGGGCGTGCGACGATCGTCTGGCACCGTGAACGTGCGCATCGTGAACGGACCGAACTCCGTCGGGCTGTCCATGAGGTACTGCAAATTCGGAGCGGTGAACGACAGGGCGTCGGTCCCGGGCAGGAGTTGGGTTGCGACACGCCATGACGTGCCGGTCGGTCGCTCGAAGCGAACGGTGACCGGGTGGCGATCGAAGCCGCGCGCCCACATCATCGCTGCCGGCATGTTGATGTGCGCATGGGTCGCGTCGATGGCGAGGTAGGTGCCATCGAGGCGATCGCCAAACACCCGATACATGACGCGCACGGTTCCGGTGTGTCCGGTCACGTCCCATTGATACGGGTTGGGGCGCGCGACAGGCAGCGGCCGGCCCATATCGTCGGTGGCGCGCACGTCGAACACGTTCTTCGCGAATTCATGGATTGCGTAGCGGCCGGGTGAGGATCGGCTCATGCGCAATTCGAGGGGACCGGCCGGGATGTCGGAAAAGGTCGCCTCGACCTGCATCAGGTGATGGGCGGCTTCGGGGAAGGACAGACGGTACGCCACCGGCGCCTGCGCGTGAGCGCAGAGCGGGACGAGGACGACCAGCAGAAACGCACGGACCGTGAGCCGGCGGGCCATGGGCGATGCTAACACTGCTTCGGCCCTCGGCTCTGGGCTTTAGGCTCTCGGCGTTGGGGCTTCCAGCTCCCATCGTCGGAGCACACGCCTGCATGTGCAGAACCGACCCAGGTGGCAGACCGCAATTGTCGTTGCCGTGAAGCCCAGTGGTTCTACCCTCGGCAACGTCGCTGCATGCCCGAGGGTGATGTGCGGTCTGAAAGAGGCATAGGCCGACGCTCGACGGTAATCGGTGACCCACGCCACATCGCGAGCACGGGCGTCGCCATCGACAAACGCTGCGGCAGTGCCGCCGGAGCGTTCGAGCGGGCCGAGCACGTCCATCAGACTGCGATGGAGCTCGGAGAGGGCCGGTGTCCGCTCGATCGCCATCCACACAGAACTCTGCCCCCTGCCTGGCCCCGTCACCGCGAGGTGCAGCGGTCTACAGTCGGCCAGCACGGAGGCCACGTGTTCGAGTGCGACGTCGAGATCCGCGGTTTGAATGAACTGCTGCGTGAGCGTGACGTGCGGCAACATGTTGCTGTCGAGACGTAGACCTTGTGTTTCTGCTTCGGGAAGAGCCGCACTCAGCTCGATGGCGCGCTTCGAAGCTT
>JAICEG010000481.1 GCA_025924295.1 Vicinamibacteria bacterium | reverse complement strand
TTCATCGAGGGAGAGCCTGGCATCGGCAAGTCACGGCTGGTGAAGGTCCTGCGGCAGGAAATCGCTCACAGCCTCGAGGTCCGCTGCTCGCCGTACGACTCTCACGGCGCGCTCGTTCCCGTCATCAGGCACCTCGAGCGTTGGCTCGGATTCGACCAGCTCACCGACGCCGTCGAAAAGCTGGATCGGCTGGAGGCAAAACTCCAGGAGCTCAGGTTCTCGGTGCCGGAGGTCCTTCCACTCATCGCCGGTCAATTCTCGCTCCCGCTACCTGACGGGTACTCGTCGTCGGAGTTGCCGGCGAAACAGCGACGGCAACAGACGCTGAATGTCCTGGTGGAGTGGCTCGTCAGGGAAGCGGAACACGAGCCGTTGATGGTGATCTGGGAAGACCTGCACTGGGCCGACCCGTCAACGATCGAGCTGCTGGGGCAGATCATCGAGCGGGTGTCGACGACCGCGACGCCGCTACTCACACTCGGAACCTTCAGACCGGACGAATTCGAGCCTCCATGGGCCGGGCCCGCTCCGACGACCGAAGTCATCCTGGGTCGCCTGAAAACGTCGGACGTCGAGGAGATGATCGGGAAGATCACCACGGGCCGATCGCTTCCGCGCCAGGTCGTCGACCAGATCGTCGAGAAGACGGAGGGCGTGCCGCTGTTCGTCGAAGAGTACGTGCAGGCGATCCTCGACGCCGGATCGATCCGTGATGGCGATGGCGCATTCGGGGGGAGCGCATCGTCGCCGGCGATTGCGATACCCGAGTCGCTGACGGACTCGCTGATGTCCCGGCTGGATCGCCTGGGAGACGCGAAGATGGTCGCGCAGCGTGGCGCCATTCTCGGGCGCACGTTTTCCCAGGACCTTCTCAAGGCGGTCTTCGAGTCGGAAGCGCGCGACGAGGACGAGCGCACCGCGTCGTGGCTGCGTGCGGAGCGAAGCCTGGACCAGCTGGTCGACGCCGGAGTGCTGCGACAGGTACGAACTGCGCCCACGATCTACGAGTTCAAGCACGCGTTGATTCAGGGTGCGGCGTATCAATCGCTCCTGAAGCGAGCCCGCCAGGCGCATCACCTGCAGACGGCGCGTGTGCTCGAGAACAATTTCATGCACGTCGCGGAGACCCAGCCCGAGCTGCTGGCCCGCCACTACACCGAAGCGCTGCAATTCGACCGCGCCTTCGACTACTGGCAGCGGGCAGGAGAACATGCGCGCGACCGGTCGGCCAACAAGGAAGCGGTCCATCACGTGGTGCAGGGGTTGAAGATCCTCGAGTTCCTGCCCGAGAGCGAGCAGCGCGATCGCCGCGAGCTGGCGTTGCGGATCGCGAGCTTCACACCGGTCATCGCCGTCGAAGGCTACGCCGCCGAAGCGACCGCCCGCACTGCGGAGCGGGCATTGGCGCTCTGTAGAAAACTCGGCGATGTCGGCAAGCTGTTTCCGGTGCTGTACACGCTATGGGCCAACCGGATTGTCAGCGGCAGATACCAGGACGCGCTGCAACTCACCGAGGAGTTCTTCAGCGAGGCGAGCCTACAGAACGATTCGGCGCCGCTCCTGATGAGCCATCGTCTGCGCGGCATTTCCCTGACCATGGTCGGACGGCTTTGGGTAGCGGAAGGGCACTTGCGGGAGTCGATCAGCCTGTACGATCCGCAAAAGCATGCTGAGCTGAAGAATGTCGGCTACGGTCAGGACCCGCGCTCGTCGTGCGAGGCGTTCATGTCGCTCGTCCGCTGGCTGCGCGGCTATTCAGAAGAAGCCGCCGCCTGGAGCCGTTCGTCAATCGAGCATGCGGAGCAGGCACGGCACACGAATACGCTCGGATACGTTCTGAATTTTGGTGCTGCAACGTTCGCGGCCTTTCGCAGGGACATTCACCGGACCGCGCAGCACGCGTCGAGGCTGATCACGTTTGCCGAGAAGGAAGGGCTGCCTGTCTGGCTCGCGTATGCGAGGGTGCTGTACGGGTGGACGCTCGCGCACACCGGTCAAGTCGCAGCTGGCATCAACGGAATCAAGGCAGGATTGGTGGACTTCGAGGATGCCCTGTCGACAACCGCGTCGACGTCGCTTCATCAGGGTTTCATGAAGACGTTCCTGCTCTCACTTCAGAGCGATGCATATTCGATCGCGGGACGTCCGGAAGACGGGCTCGCCGTGCTCGACGAAGCCTGGGCGTTCGCGGAGTTGACCGGAGAAGCGATCTGGAAGGCCGAGTTGCAGCGACTCAAGGGCGAGATGACTCTCGAGGCGGGCATTCGTTCGTCCCGTACTGCCTTCCGGGAAGCGGAGGAGTGCTTCCTGCGCGCGCGCGAGATCGCCTCGTCCCAGGATGCGAAAGCGCTGGAGCTGCGGGCAGCGATCAGCCTGAACCGGTTGTGGCGAGCCTCGAGACCGCTTGAAGCGCGTCAAGTGCTGGTGGGCGTCTACAACGGGTTTACGGAAGGCTTCGATTCGCCGGATCTCGTTCTCGCTCGCCGCTTGCTCGAGGACGTGGTGCCGACGTAGCGTCCAGGTAGATGTATGGGTGCCCCATGACGAATCCAGCGACACGATGGTCGCGGCCGGGCGACGCGCTTCGACTGATCGGGAGCAATCCCCTCGAGCCGGCAGCCGTGACGTCGATCGTGTCGACGGCGACCGGCATCCTGCGCGAGGAACTGCAATCGCTCGCGGCGAGCGGCGTCGGCAACACTCCCGCGACACTCCTGCCGGGCGCGCTTCCGGGCTCAGCACAACTGGACGGACGAGTGCAGCCACTCGTCGATGCGCTTTCACAGTTGCTGAAGGTGCCTGCCGGTCAGCTGACTCAACTGATCTTTCAGACTCCCTCTCCCTCGTCGATGCCAGGGGATGGCGATGGACGCTCGCAGTCCGTACGCGTACTGCGGACGCTGCAGCCTGTTGCGGCGGGTGAGGTGACCCGTCTGTCGCTGCACCTCGAGAACGACGATGACCAGCCCGACGAATGCGGACTCTACATGACGGATCTCATTGGTCCGTCAGGATCTAGGCTGCCGGCGTCGCACGTGCGCGTGTCACCGAACCCGACGCGCATCGCCGGTCATGGGTCGGCCGACGTGCAGATCGAAGTTCGGATTCCGAGCGGAACTGCCGCGGGTTGGTATACCGGCCTCTTGCAAACGGATGACGGTGAAGACCTGCGCGCACTGGTGCAGGTGCGCGTCGGTCAGTAGCCACCACTACGCACAGTCGCGGCGCTTTTTTTGCGGATCGACATCACCAGATCCGTTATGCTACGCGTCTTCCCACGACAATCGCACGTGGGCCCCTATCAACACAGGAGGCCTTTGTGGACGCGCAGGATCCTTGGACCGAGGCGCAGTGGACGCGAGTGCAGGAGACGGTACGCGACGAGGCGAAGAAGGCGCGCGTCGCGGCATCGTTCATGCCTGTTCAGGGGCCGCTGCCCGATGA
>JAICEG010000480.1 GCA_025924295.1 Vicinamibacteria bacterium | reverse complement strand
CTGCCACCACGAAAAAGGCTGCTCACGCCACGCCAGGAGCGCCCCGGTCAGCGCAAACGGCAACGCGAACACCGAGTGACTGAATCGCACGAACGACAGGTAGGTCACTAACTTGTGCATGCGTCTAAGAGCCACGAGAGGCGTACTGGCTCCGCTCCGGACACCAGGTATTCTTCCACATCGGTCACACCCTCCGGCACACGCACCGCGATGAGCGACGCGCGCTTACCGGGCTCGATGCTGCCGTAGTCGTCGCCGAACCCGAGCGCGTCCGCGCCGGTGAGCGTGGCGCTGCGCAGGAGCGCACGGGCCGGAACCCTGGGGGCGATGCGCCGGGCTTCAGCAAGCTCGCTGAACATGTTCAGGTCTTCGACGCTGGCAAGGCTGTCAGTGCCCAGCGCGACGTCGAGCTTCATCGCGTAGAACGCTTCGAGAGGCGGCGAGCCGACGCCGACGTATTGATTGCTGCGCG
Organism: Vicinamibacteria bacterium; assembly: GCA_025924295.1. Classification (GTDB taxonomy): domain Bacteria; phylum Acidobacteriota; class Vicinamibacteria; order Vicinamibacterales; family UBA2999; genus Gp6-AA40. The sequence continues at coordinate 2,975 of JAICEG010000480.1, read as the reverse complement.
GGCACGACACGACCGTGACCCCGAGCGTTCGCAAGCGTGACAGATCGTTTCCCTCCAATTGCACGCCGTGCACGGCGAGCACCGAGTTCTGCAGGAAGCCGAGGTCGGCCAAGTATTCGACGGGCGAGCACGCCGGCACCTCCCAGGTCTCGTTCCAGGCGCCGATTTCCTCGAGCAGCGAGCGCCACGGGCCGGTGCCCTTCTTCAGCAGCTCGACCTCTTCGGGAGACTCGCCAAGGTGCACGGTCGAGACCATGCCCCTGCCCTGCTCATCGAGATGGCGCCGAATGGCCGAGAACAACGCCGGCGAGACGGAATACGGCGCGTGAGGCGCGAGGCTCAGGCGAACCTCGTCACCGGCCGACAACGCATCGATCGCTCGCTGCGCGCCGGCCACCTGCTCGTCTGCATCGACTCCGCGAAATCCGAGTAACTCGTGAAAGACGCACCCGGGCATCTTCGCTTCGCGCAGCATCGGCACTGCTGACAATGTATTGCTGACATCGCCGAAGAGCGCAGTTCCAGTGGCGCGCGCGCGCGCGATGGCATCCGCTGTTGCGCGCATGACGATCTGATCGTCGAGACCGGCTCGCTCACGCCGGGCCGCGAGCATCGGGCGGACCCACTCGAGAAAGCTGGGAGCAGGTGGAATGCGCCCGTGGAGGTACGACAGTTCGAGATGGGTATGTGCGTTGACGAGTCCCGGCAGAACGGCAACGCGGCCGAGCGCCACGTCTTCGCTGCCGTCGCGTACTCCGACCGAAACGATCTGTCCGCCGTCGATCGCGACGGCTCCCCCGCCGATCGGGCCATCGGCGATCGGCAGGACCCAGTCGGCGGAAAACCGAATCACTGTCCCAGCCGAAGCTGCCTGCCGTGCCGACTCCTGGCCTCGTAGTTCTTCAACTCGTCTGGAACCGACGTGTCGCCATCGGCACGTGCGGTGGCCAAAGCCAGCATGCGCGGGACTTCCCGCTCCCTGAAAATCGGATCGCCCAGAATCTCGTAGTGCATGTTGCGTCGCTTCGGCAGGAACCCGGCATCCTCGATGTTGACGACGATCTCGAGTTCGTCCATGCAGTAAGCAGCGCCGGCAGCCCGCACGACGTTCTCCTCGATCATCACGCTTCCCATGTCGTTGGCGCCGTACGCGAGGCTCAGCTGCCCGACCTTGCCGCCCTGCGTGACCCACGATGCCTGCAGGTTGTCGAAGTTATCGAGCACGATGCGCGACAGTGCCAGCGTCCGCAGATAGTCGACGCCGGTCTCCTCGAATCCGCCGTGTTCGGTGTGCTCGGGTTGATAGCTCCAGGTGATGAATGCCGTGAATCCGCCGGTCTCGTCCTGCAGGTCGCGCAGCCGCATCATGTGCTCGATGCGCTCCTCATCGGTCTCGACCGTCCCATACATCATCGTCGCGGTCGTCCGCAGCCCGGCGAGGTGCGCCTGCCGCATGATCCCGATCCACTCGTCCGAGGTCGCCTTGCTGTAACAGTTCAGCAGCTTGCGAACTCGATCGACGAGAATCTCGGCGCCACCGCCGGGAATGCTGTCCAGCCCTGCCGCAACCAGCCGCTCGATGACCTGCGTCGTCGATAGCTGGTTCAACCTGGAGATGTGCAACACCTCCGGCGGTGAGAGCGCATGAAGCTTGAAGTCGGGATAGCGCGCCTTCACGCCACGAAAGAGATCCTCGTACCACTGAATCGGAAGGTCGGGATTGTGCCCACCCTGCAGGAGCAGCTGGTTGCCCCCTACTGCGATCGTTTCGTCGATCTTGTGGAAGATCTCCTCGAAGCCAAGGACGTAGCCCTCGCCCGATCCCACCGGACGGTAGAACGCGCAGAAGTTGCAACGCGCGACGCAGATGTTCGTGTAGTTGACGTTGCGGTCGATGATGTAGGTCACGACCTGTTCCGGATGCTTGCGCAACCGGATGCCGTCAGCCAGGCGGCCGAGCACGTGGGTCGGCGCATGGTGGTAGAGCGCGAGCGCCTCCTCCGCCGAGACGCGGCCCCCATCCCTCACCTTCGCAACGATCGAATCGATCATGCTCAGAAAAACTCCAGCCTGCGCCGCCGCGGGGCCAGCCCCATGTCGGCGGCGTAGTCGAGAAACAACTGCAGTCCGGCCGCTTCGTCGGCGCCGAGCCCGTACTTCACATTATCCCTTAGGTATATCGCCGCCCGGGCCGCCCGCGCCGCATCGCCGGCGCCGTATTCAGCGGCGATTGCCTCGCGTGCAGCCACGCCGTCGGCCTGCGCCTGTTGCAGCGCCTGGACCACGCCTTCGTTGACGCCGGCCGGCCGGCCGGTCCAGGCGGCGTAGATGAAGGGCAAGCCGGTCATCTGGGTCCAGACCTCGCCCAGGTCGATCTTCTGCAGCCCCAACGCCTCATGATCGGCATCGAACGCCGGGTCGCCGATCAGGAGGCCGGCATCGCAGAGCGACGTCATCGCGGCGAGATCGGGACCATGCGGCACGAAGACAGGGTTGATGCGGAAGTGGTGACGGCAGAGGACCTGGATGAGCGTGACCGACGTCCGCGAGCTCGTGTCGAGCGCGATCGTCCGAGCCTCACCGATCTCCTTCCGAGTATACAGCGCGACCGATGCGACCTTGCCGCGCGACCCGATACCAACACCGGGAACGAACCGGTAGTCGTCAGCCTGCAAGTACTCGATCGACGGTATCAGCCCGAGATCGACCTGGCCCTCGTGCAGCAACGACGCACATACCGAGGGAACGTCGTAGCGTACGCGCCAGCGGTCCGGATCGGCGTCGAGAGCCCAGGTCAGGGGACGCGCGTTGAGATATCCCACCGCGCCAATGCGCACGTGTGACATCAAACGCGCCTGAACCAGCCGTCGCGTTCGACGGGTAGCAACCCGGCCGCTTCGATGTTGCGTTCGATCTCGGCGCGCGGCGCGCGGCGTCGTCCTTCCGGCGCCTCATCAGACGCCGACACGCCGTCG
>JAICEG010000479.1 GCA_025924295.1 Vicinamibacteria bacterium | reverse complement strand
CTGCAGCGTAGGGCGGGTCTTGCTCTTTAGACCCGCCGCGGGTTCTCGACTTAAATCCGCCGGGTCCAAAGAACAGGACCCGGCCTACGCTACCGTCTTAACTTCCGCACCAGCCGGCGCCGAGAGCGCGGCCTTCAGATCAGCAACCACAGATTCGGCGGGATTGGCGACGCCGACCAGAATCTTCCCATCTGAAACTTCGGGATCGTAAATCGACGTTCCCCGTCCGAGCCGCGCGGCGATGACGAGCGTGATCACCGTCGCCAGGATCGCGCCGAGCATCGTCATCTCGAACGTGATGATCAGGTTCGGCCACCACGCGAAGATCGGGAGACCGCCGACGTTGATCGGCCATGAGGTCTCGGTCACCCAGGCCAGGCCGAGTGCTGACGCCATCCCGATCAACCCTCCACCACACGCAATCCACCACATCCACGTGGCCTTGTCGCGGTGCCCGAACTCGAAGTCCTCCATCGGCTGGGCTGACTGGATGGTGATGTCGCGATCGGCCACGCCCGCAGCGTGGAGACGACCGATTGCCTGCTGCGCCGCGTGCCCGTCCGGGTAGAGGCCGTACATCGCCTTCACGAGTGCTGCTCCCGGAGCCGCGGCTCCTCAGTACCCGTGCGGGGAATGGTGGGCGGCCGATGATCCCCGGCCTTGAGCTCCCAGATCGAGATGATCGGCACGACCTTCACGAAGAGCACGTAGAGCAGCGCCATGGCCGCGAACGTTGCGCCGGCGATGATGAACTCGACCGGCTGCGGCTCGTAGCGGCCGTAACTGTACGGCAGGTACTTGTGCCCGAGCGACGGCACGATGATCAGGAACCGCTCGAGCCACATGCCGACGACGACCCCGATCGAGGCGATGACGCAGCCGGTTATGGTTCGGAAGCGCCTGATGCCCATCAGCACGAGCGGCAGGACGAAGTTGCCAACGACCATCGTCCAGTAGAGCGGCGCGAACTCTTCGCGCTGCGTCCGCCAGAAGACGGCCATCTCGGACGGCTCGTTCCCGTAGTAGGTGACCAGCCGCTCGTTGAACACGAAGTAGCCCCACAGCAGCGCCATCACCAGCAGCAGCTTCCCGAGGTTCTCGAAGTGAATCGGGTGCAGGTACTCCTGCAGGTGCAGCACACGGCGCAGGATGGCCATCGCGATGAGCAGCCCGGCGATCCCGCTGAAGATCGCCCCGGCGACGAAATACGGACCGAAGATCGTCGTCTGCCACATCGGCACCGGCGCCATCGAGAAGTCGAACGACACGATGGTGTGGACGGAAACGGCCACCGGCACGATCGCAATCGCCATGATGGCCATCGCCGACTCGAGGCGGTGCCACTGCTTGGGCGTGCCGCGCCAGCCGAGCGCGAGGAACGTGTAGATGTGGCGGCGCAGCCCCGTCGACTTGTCGCGGACGACCGCGAAGTCGGGAATCATCGGCAGGAACAGGAACAACACACTGCCGGTGAGATAGGTGTTGATCGCGAAGAAGTCCCAGACGAGCGGTGACCTGAAATTCGGCCAGATCAATCGTTCGCTCGGGTATGGAAACAGCCAGAACGCCAGCCACGGCTTGCCGAGGTGGATGATCGGAAACATCGCGCCGATCATCAGGGCGAACACCGTGATCACCTCGGCGCAGCGCGTCACCGGGCGGCGCCAGCCGGCATCAACGAGCCGAAGGATGGCGGAGATGAGCGTACCGGCGTGGCTGATGCCGATCCAGAAGACGAAGCTCGTGACGTAGAAGCCCCAGTAGACCGGCCATCGGATTCCCGAGATTCCGAAACCGAAGAACATCTGCGAGAGCCACGCCAGGAGTGCCGTCAGCACGATCGCGCCGAGGATCGCGACCACGACGTAGAACTTCCACGACGTCTGCAGCAGCGGCCTGAGCAGGTCGCTGTTCATTCGAGTGTGAGAAGGGTTCATGACTGCTTGCTCAGATACGTCACCTTCGGTTCGGTCCCGCGATCCTCGAGCAGCTTGCTGCCGCGCGACGACCGCGACAGGCGCGAGACAGCGCTCTCCGGATCGTCGAGGTCGCCGAACACGAGCGCTTTCGCCGGACAGGCCTGCGCGCACGCCGGCGTGATCTCGCCGTCAACCAGCTCGCGCTCCTCGGCTTTGGCGCGTCCCTGGGCATCCTTGATCCGTTGCACGCAGAACGTGCACTTTTCCATCACGCCGACTTCGCGAAGCGAGACGTCGGGATTGAGCTGCAGGTGCAGCGGCTTGTCCCACGAGGGGTTGAAGAAGTCGAAGAACCGGACGTTGTACGGACAGGCGTTCGCGCAGTAGCGGGTGCCGATGCAGCGGTTGTAGACCTGTGCGTTCAGGCCGTCCTCGGTGTGATGGCTCGCGTAGGTCGGGCACACCGGCTCGCACGGCGCGTTCTCGCAGTGCTGGCACATGACGGGACGGAACTTGAGGCGGACATCGGGAAACTCGCCTTCCCAGTAGCGCTCGACACGAATCCAGTGCTTGGCGCGTCCGCGCGCAGCCTGATCGGCGCCCACGGTGGAGATGTTGTTCTCGGCGTGACAGGCCGTGACGCACGCGCCGCAACCGTTGCAGCGATCGAGGTCCGCGACCATTCCCCATTTAGGCATCGTTATCGCCCTTTATCCTCATGCTCCCGCGAGCCGCCGGCGAAAAGAATCAAACGTCCGTCCGGATCGCCCACGCGTGAGACCCGTACGCGTGTGGCGGCCCAGGCGAGGCTGCCGGTGTCCGCCTCGGCGAGCGGGGCCAGCAGTTCCAGGGGGTTCTCACCTCTCCCACTCGCGTAGCGCGTAAAGGTCTGATGCCCCTGGCCTGCCGGCATTGCCACGATGTCTGGCGCAATTCCGGGCGAAACGATCGCTGCGCTTCGCAGGCTGCCGTGTGCTGACGTCACTTCGACAATGTCACCGTCGCGAACACCAAGCTTCGCCGCAGTCGTGGGGTTGATCTCGATCCAGCTGCTCCACATCGCTGATGTCAGCGGGTCCGGCATCTCCTGCAGCCACGGCAGGTGCGCGAGCGAACCGTCGAGGAATGCGCTCGACGCGTACGGCAGGAAGTGCAGCGGAAACTGCGCGGCATCTCCATCGAACTGCGGTTCGGTAAACGTGACCGGCTTCGCCTGTGCTGCAGCGCTCGCAGGGGTTGCAAGCGCTGCCGGCAGCGTGCCCCACCAGCCGCCTTTCTCCTGCGCATCGGTCCACGCATCGAAGGTCGATGTCATGGGTAGAGCGGTGAACGTCTCGGTCAGCAGCCCTTCGAAGTTTTCCCACGGCAGGTTCAGCGGCTGCGCCAATCGTCGTCCGACGTCGAGCAGCACGTCGGGCGTGGAGCGCGTCGAATGCAGCGGCATCATCGCGGGAGGCGCCGCGCTGACGACGGCCGTCATCGATCCGGATTCCGGCAGTGCTTCCGCCCAGGTCTCGAGGAATGAGTGATCGGGAAGAATCAGATCGGACAGCGCCGCAGTT
>JAICEG010000478.1 GCA_025924295.1 Vicinamibacteria bacterium | reverse complement strand
TTCTCGGGGTTGTTCTTCGTGCTCGACAGCACCAAGGGCATCCCGGTGTCGCTGGCCGACGCCAAGACCAGGGGCATTCCGGTGATCGCCTACGGTCAGTTCATCAACGATATCGTGAGCTTCTTGATCGTGGCGGCGGCGGTGTTCCTGCTCGTGAGGCAGGTGAATCGCATCAAATCGACGTTCGATCGTCCGGCGCCTGCTCCCGTTGCGTCGACCAAGGACTGCCCGTTTTGCGCAACGGCGATCCCGATTCGCGCGGCGCGTTGTCCGAACTGCACGTCGCAGCTGTAAGGGGCTACATCTCGACTTGCACGCCCAATTCGACGACCCGCTCCGGAGGCAGGTGGAAAAACGCCGTCGCACGGACGGCGTTTCGAGCCATGACGACGAAGAGCTTCTCCCGCCACGCTGCCATGCCCGCGCGTCGGGTGACGATGATCGTCTCGCGGCCGAGGAAGTAGGTCATGTCCTCGAGGTCGAGTTCGACGCCCAGCTCGCGTGCGGCCATCAGCGCGCTCGGGACGTCGGGATCCTGCATGAATCCGTATTGCACGCGCACGTTGTACACACCGAGGTCCAGCGACTGCACCTGGACCTGCTTGTCTGGTGATACGTACGGCGTGTGACTGGTTGTCACGGTGAGCACGATCACGTGATCGTGAAGGATCTTGTTGTAGCGAAGGTTGTGCGCGAGCGCCGGCGGAGTGCCATATGGCTGCGCGGTCATGAACACGGCCGTACCAGACACTCGCGCTGGCGGGCTCGACGCCACCGCCGCCATGAAATCCTCGAGCGGGAATGCGCGCGCGGTCAGCCGATCTGCCACCAGCCGCCTGCCGGTCTTCCACGTGGTCATCAACGTGAAGAGCAACGCTCCGATGACGAGCGGCAGCCATCCGCCATGCAGGAGCTTCACCAGATTGGCGCCGAACAGTGAAACATCGATTGCAAGGAAGATCGCGGCGACCGCAATGACCGCCGCTTTGGGCCACTTCCATCGTTCACTCGCGACGACGGACAGCAGGATCGTCGTGATGATCATCGTGCCCGTGACGGCGATTCCATAGGCCGCCGCGAGGTTGCTCGAGGACCGGAAGCCCACGGTGATCAGCACGGTACTGATCGCCAGGAACCAATTCACCTGCGGCACATACACCTGGCCCATCGCCATCGATGACGTGTGCTGAATGTCGAGGCGCGGCGCAAAACCGAGCTGGATGGCCTGTCGCGTCAGAGAGAAGGCGCCGGAGATGAGCGCCTGCGACGCGATGATGGCGGCGACGGTGGCCAGCCCGACGAGCGGCAGGAGTCCCCACGACGGCGCCATCATGAAGAACGGCTGCGTTGCGGACTCGCCCATCACGAGCAGAAGCGCCCCCTGGCCGAAGTAGTTGATCAATAGCGCCGGCAACACGAGGGCGAACCATGCGAGACGGATTGGGAAACGGCCGAAGTGACCCATGTCCGCATACAGCGCCTCGGCGCCGGTGACGACCAGCACGACAGCGCCCAGAACCGCGAACCCGTGCCATCCGTGCTCGAGGAAGAAGTTCACGGCCCAACGCGGATCGAAGGCAGAGAGCACTTCGGGCGCCTGTGCGATCCAGCGGAATCCCATGGCCGCAAGCGTCACGAACCAGACCACCATCACCGGGCCGAACAGTCCGCCGACGCGATGCGTTCCATGCCGCTGGATCACGAAGAGGACGACAAGAATGACAACCGTGATGGGCACGACCCATGGGCTGAACACCGGCGTTGCGACCTGCAACCCTTCGATCGCGCCGAGGATGCTGACGGCTGGCGTGATCATGCCTTCGCCGAGAAGCAGCGAGGCCCCGATAATGCCAAGCCCGACAAGAATCGAGATGCCATGACCGGAGCGATTCCCGTTCCGGGTTGGCAGGAGAGCCGTGAGCGAAAGAATGCCGCCCTCGCCCTGGTTGTCCGCTCGCATGACCAGCGTCGTGTACTTGATCGAGATGACCAGGAGCAGCGCGTACAAGACCAGCGACAGGACGCCAAGGACGTTGTCGTGTGTCGGGGGAACCGAGTGGGAGCCGAAGAAACACTCGCGGATGGCGTAGAGTGGGCTCGTCCCGATATCACCGTAGACGACGCCGAGGGCCGTGAGCGTGAGCGGGAACAGCGTGCCGTATCGATCGGGGCTCGAGCCGCCGTGCGCTTCCATCCGAAGAGCCGAGAATAGCACGTCCCATCTCCTGTCGACGGACGCGCCGATCGCGTGCGGCGCTCAGGTCAGGGTGTGCAGGAAACGTTCTCCGGAAGAACGACAAGGCTGGGGCACATCAACTTCAAGGCGCCAACGGCGACAGGGGGCAGCCCAACAATCTTCACATCGCGCCCTGCGCCCAGGACTTCGGTGAGGACGTCCTTCGTCACGGCGACCCATCCGCCTGGCGTCTGATAACTGAGAAGGCACCTCCCCTCGCGCCGATCGCTTGAGAGATGCGTTTCGTCATGGGCATCAGCCTGATGCGCAGCCACAACCTGCTTGTCGGAGGATCGGACATACCGGGCTGGAAGATCCGGAAGCAGCGATGCTTTCGAGTCCGCCTGCTGGTTGTCCCCGTGGACAATGAACAGGCGCCCGGTCTGAACGACGGCGTTCCCCTCGCCACCTGAAACGCGCCTGTGCAGCGCATGCTCGATTCGATTGAAGATCTCTTCGGCAAACTGTTGTGGATAGTCGAACAGCTTTTGCACTTCCGGGGTGAGGTGCGGCAGCTTCCGCCAGCCGCTCACCCAGGCGAGCTTGCTGGTCTGCGGTTCCCGATCGACAAAGACATCTTCCATGCCGAAATGTGTCACGGCATCGGGCTGTGACGCTTTGAGCGCCATGTGTTCCAGAAGATCAGATGAAAACCCGTAAAGGACTCCGTACGGCGAATACGCACCGGCAACCGGCCGGAACCGTGAACAGTCGTCATGCAACGGTTTCGACAGGCGACCGATCAGGGCTTCGTATTCTCCGAGCAGCTGAATGTGTCGTCGTCCCATGGGCGTATAAGCGACCTGCCCGTCGCGATCTGTCGCGATGAAGAGATGCTCGATCATGCTGTACGCAGCCAACAACTCGACGCGATTCAGAAACAACTCCGGATCTGGAGAAATGCCCTGACAGATGGCGTCTGCCAGGTCGCGTCTCTTCCGGCCGTCGCCACCGTGCCACGCGTTTTCATAAGCCGCGAGCAGCGGCACGAGATCCTGAATGAGCAGCGCGAAATCAAGCGCATTGGAGTTGCGAGTGCTCAGAACCAGGCTGTTCTCATCGAGAGAGACGGCCTTCTTCATGGAGTGGTAGCGAATCTGTGAGCGCAAGTGCCCGCCGGTCATGACGACCCCGGCTTTGTGGACCTCAATCCGGTCCTCTTGCGAAAGACTCCCGGCGATTTTTTCCGCGACCTCGAAGTACGCCCCCAGGTCGTCGGTCGCGGGGCTCTGCGCGAGCGGTATCAGCCATCG
>JAICEG010000477.1 GCA_025924295.1 Vicinamibacteria bacterium | reverse complement strand
GGCCGGTCCCGCGCAGAAGTATCCATATCCGGTCGTCCGCGATCTGAAGGGCGTGATTCCACCCGGTCCGCGACCGCTTCCGTCCCCGCCTCTCGGCGCGGGCCCCTGGACGGTTCAGACGACGGAAGCAAAGATTCGCGTGTCGGTGGTGACGAAGGGGTTCTCGCATCCGTACGGATTCGCGTTCCTTCCTGATGGAAACACCATTCTCATCAGCGAGCGCGCCGGTGCACTGCGTGTTGTTCGCAACGGCGTCATCGTTCCGACTCCTGTCGCCGGTGTTCCGAAAGTCATCTACCGCGGGACCGAAGCCGGCCTGATGGATGTCGTCCTGCATCCGGGCTTCGAGAAGAATCGCTGGGTCTATTTCACCTACCACAAGCCGATTGGCAACAACCTGGCGAGCAACGCGGTGGGGCGCGGCACGTGGGACGGCAAGGTGCTCACCGACGTCAGGGAGATCTTTCTGTCCGACGATGTCGACACCGAGGTCAGCCGGATCGCATTCGGTCGCGACGGCATGCTCTACATGACGATTGGCGGGCCTGGTACCGGCCCGGCGCCAAGTCTCAATCGTCCACAGCACGGCAACGACTACGCCGGCAAGCTGCTGCGGATGCGCGACGATGGCAGCCTGCCTCCCGACAATCCGTTCGCAGGGAACCCCGGCTACAAGCCGTACATCTACGCCATGGGGTTCCGCAATCAGCTCGGGCTGACGATCAATCCGTACAACGGGGAGATCTGGGCGGCGGAGCAGGGGCCGAACGGCGGTGACGAGGTCAACGTCATTCTTCCCGGCCGCAACTACGGCTGGCCGTTCGCGAGCTACGGCCGCGATTATCTCGGCCCGCGCTTCAACGCGCAACACACCGCGCAGGGGTTCGAGGAACCGGCTGTCTACTGGGTGCCGTCGATCGCGGTGTCGGGCATGACGTTCTACAACGGCGATCGCTTCCCGAGCTGGCGGCGGAACCTGTTCGTCGGTGGCATGCGCGAAGGCGAGATGTCGCCGACCGGCAAGCTCGAACGGATCGTGTTCAACGACAAGTGGGAGGAACTGCGCCGCGAGTCACTCCTGCGCGACCTGCACCAGCGCATTCGCGACGTCCGCCAGGGACCCGATGGCCTGCTCTACGTCGTCACGGAAGAAGACGATGCGGCGTTGTTGCGGATAGAACCAGTCGAGTAATCGACAGCGCAGGATTAATCGACAGAGTAGGGCGGGTCCTGCTTTTGGGACCCGCCGGGTCTATAGAGCAAGACCCGGCCTACGCGGTCGAGTGAGTGATCAATCGACGCGATACGCGGTTCGTGCCGGATCGCTGTACGGGACCGGCGCGACCGTGGCGCGGATCTCGAGCTGCTCGTGCCGCTCGACCGTTGGCTTCGACGATCCTCCGCCTTCTTCACCCCACACGAACGTCACCGGCGTGCCAGGCTGGCTGTGCTCGACATCGACGATCGCCAGTGTGAGCATTGCGCCCTCGTTGGCGCTGTAGCCGCACCAGGTCGAGACGCCGATCACCTTGCCGTCCTTGACGACCTTGTCATATGGCAGCGTCGAGTACACCGCTGACGGGAAGTCGAAGTACTTCGTTCGCTTGCCCTGCTGGAACATCGACGAGATGCCGCGCGTGACGTCCTCGCCGTTCAGCACGAGCGTGACCTTCTTGCGTCTCGGCTTCTCCGCGATCTTCTCGAGCGCTTCGCGTCCGATGAAGTCGTGATCGAACTTGACCGAGGGACCGTACCCGAGATCCCACGGCGTCAGGTAGTAGTCCTCGATGTTGCTGGAATAGAAGCTGCCGCCGAGCGACGCGATGGCCTCGTAAGTGTTAGCCGGCAGCCACTGGCGGTACGGCTTCATCTTTTCGCCGGAATAGACCGCCGGAAGCGGCGACGGAATCCAACCTGATTCGAGCGTGTTGCTCGAGTACGTTCTCGCGCCTGACTGCCGCAGACCGAACTCCTGGCCCGCTTCGACGATCGCCGCCTTGACCGCTTCGCCATCGTCCCATGGTCCAAACAGCTCGAAGCCTGGCTGCCCAACCATGCCGTGACGCAGCGCGCGAACTCTTCGACCGGCGATCTGAAAGTCGGTCATGTTGAAGAACTTCACGTCCGGCACCGCCTTACCCGTGACCTTCTCGATGACTTTCAGCGCGTTCGGCCCCTGGACCTGGTAGCGGTACGCCTTCCTCACGATCGGCCCGGGCCTGGCGACCGTGCGCTCGTCGCGATCGAGCTTCACGTCGTACTGGCCGGTCTCACAGTGATACTGGACCCAGTTGTGCACCGACGGGCGTCCGACGAGATTGAACCTGTTCTCTTCGAGGTGGAAGAGGATCACATCGCCAATGACGAAGCCGTCGTGGTTGCACGCGACGAACTGCTTGGCCTTGCTCGGTCCGAAATTCTTGAAGCTGTTCACGCCGAGCATGGTGAGCACCTTGAGCGCGTCGGGCCCCTCCACGTACATGTCGGTCATGTGGTACGACTGATTGAAGAGGATGCACGTCTCCCGCCACGCGCGCTGTTCGTCCCGCCAGTTGGTGAACTCAGGAGGCACGACCGGGTAGATGTAGGGTCCGGTCTGCGAATTGCGCAGCAGGTGGACGGGATTGCCGGCGGCGTTCAGTACGTCCTCGAAGCTCTTGTGACTCATTCAATCTCCTTGTAGAAACACGATCCGTCCTCGTGTTTCGCGCATGTCTTGCTGCGTGCTCGGTCACATGATCGAGCAACGCGGCTCAGTTAACTATGTGCTCGAAGCGGGCGCTGTCACAAGCGCGCCGCGCCGGACGAGTCACATTTTCGCCGACGGCCGCTCACACGATTGCAATCTGCGTTTGCCATTCTCCTTCCGGCCGCGCGTCACGTCATCGGTCGCATTCGATTCCCCCTGACCACCGATCGCGCGTTCACATGGGAGGAAGACTAAGTCGAGTTTCCAAAACAGACTGAAGGACTGGCGGATTGAACGACGACAGTTCCTGTACGCTGCCGGTGGTCTCGCCGGCCTTGTCGCTACCAGCCGTTTGCAGGCGCTCGTCGAAGCCTCGACCCCGTCGTTTCCGGGCAATCCGTTCACGCTCGGCGTTGCCTCTGGCGATCCCGACTCTGACAGCGTCGTCCTTTGGTCACGCCTCGCGCCAGAGCCGCTGGCAGCCGACGGTCTTGGTGGCATGGATCCGGTGCGCGTTCCCGTGCGCTGGGCGGTGGCGACCGACGAGGGGATGCGGCACGTCGTCCGGCGCGGAACGACGTTCGCGGACCCGGACTTCGGCCACTCGGTGCACGTGGAGGTGGAACGTCTTTCTCCCGGCCGTTGGTACTGGTACCAGTTCAACGTCGGCGGCGAGTGGAGCGCCATCGGCCGCACGCGCACGACTCCCGCTCCCGGACAGTCGCCAAGACGCCTGCGATTCGCGTTCGCGTCATGCCAGCACTTTGAGCAAGGTCTATACACCGCCTACCAGCACATGG
>JAICEG010000476.1 GCA_025924295.1 Vicinamibacteria bacterium | reverse complement strand
GTGGATGTCGTGCTCCAGTTCTGCGCAACCTGCGCGGCGCCACCGCCCTGCGACAGGAGGAACTTGTATTGTCGCGGTCCTACACCGCCGGACCCTGTCGCCGTAAACGTCACGGTCGTACCTGTGTTCTGCGGGCTGGCCACATTGGCGCTCAGCGTTGCGCTCGTGACCGGGCTGGGTGGAGGCGTGTTGATCGTGTAGGCCACCTGCGCAGAGGCCTGCGCCACATCTGTCGTCACGCCCGCACTGCGCGCCCACACGCTCACCGTGTAGCTACCCGCCGCTGCCGGCGTCCAGGTGTATGTCGACGACGTGCTCCAGTTCTGAACCGTTTGCGAAGCGCCACCACCCTGGGCAACGAGGAACTTGAACTGCCGTGGCGCCACCCCACCCGACCCGGCCGCCGTGAAGGTCACGCTCGCGCCGGTGTTCTGCGGGCTCGCAACATTGGGCGTCAGCGACGCACTGGTCACGGGTGAAATCGGCGGCGTGTTGATCGTGTAGGCCACCTGCGCGGACGCCTGCGCCGCATCGGTCGTCACGCCCGCACTGCGCACCCACACGCTCACCGTGTAACTGGCCGCCGTCGTCGGCGTCCAGGTGTAGCTGGATGACGTGCTCCAGTTCTGGACGACTTGTGCCGCGCCGCCACCTTGAGCCACGAGGAACTTGAACTGCCGCGGCGCGACACCTCCCGAACCCGTTGCCGAGAACGTGATCGACGCACCCACATCTTCCGGGCTCGCAACGTTCGGTGTCAGAGTGGCGCCGGTGACCGCTGCAGGAGCGAGGCTGGCGGTCAAGGTGATCTGCTGCATGCTCACGTTGCCGGCACCATCCGTCGCCTCGATGGTGATCGTGTTGGCCCCCGACGTGAGCGTGATGCTCCGACTCCAGTTCGCGGTGTTATTGCCCGTCGCCGTCGCACCGGTGGCCACGCCATTGACGGAGACGCTGGTCACACCGCGCCCACCGCGGTTGTTGTCGGTCGCGGTCCCGCTGATCGTGACGTTGGCCGACGTCACCGTCTGGCCTGAGCTGTGACTGGAAATCGTCAGCGTAGGCGCCTGCGTGTCGGGCTGGGCTGACGTGATGGTCCACGACCAGGTGCGTGACACCGTCACGAGACCGTCATCCACGTATACCGTGACGGTGTAGGTGCCGGCCGCCGACGGTATCCCGGTGATACGGCCGTTCGCCGGATCCAGGCTCAAGCCAGGCGGAAGACCCGTGTGTGTAAATCCGAGTGTGCCGCCATCAGGATCCGCAACACTCAGGTTCAGCGGCGAGATCGCCGTGCCCGTCGGGTTGCTCTGATTGAGCGGCTGCGTGAAACCCGGAATCGAGAATGTGATCTCCGACGAGTAGGGGCCGGTGCCAGCGGCGTTCAGCGCCCGGATCGCGACGTAGTGAAGCACACCACCCGTCGGCGAAAAGGTGTAACTCGTTGCGGAAGCACTGACCGACGCGAGAGCGACGTTGCAGGACAGTGACGATGTGCCGACACACACTTGATAGCCGGTCACTTGATCTGACGCGGGACTCGGGTCCCAGGCCGCGGTCACGGTCTGCGCGTAAGCAGCCGCCGGGGCCATCATCAGCAGTGTCGTAAACACGACGGCGGTTCGATACCAAGCGCGATGCGTGCAAGTCCTGCCGGGTCGCATGAAGCCCGGCTGTGCAAGCGGCTCGCCAATGGCTCAGTTGACTACAAATACTTTTATGTCAATACGTTATCGTTAGTCAGTGTCTTTGAGACAGTGTCATGTGACGACGGCCACGATGTCGGGTTTACGCTCCTGTACTTGCGCCGCCGATTGAAAAGTCAACCTTTTGGAACCGCGGTGCGAATCAATCGAGCCACTCGCGTACGTCGAGTTGATCGATTCGAGCGCACGCGAAGGCGTGCGCACCCATGTGTCACAATCTCTTTCACACATGTCCATTGCGATCGCCATCGCCCAGGTCAATCCGACTGTCGGAAATGTGACTGGCAACCTCGCGATCGTCCGGCAGGCCAGGGACGCGGCTGCTGCCGCAGGCGCCGACCTTGTCGTCTTCCCCGAACTCGTACTCGTCGGGTATCCGCCCGAAGACCTGGTGCTTCGTCCCGCTCTCGTCGAAGCAGCCGCCAACGCACTGCACGAACTCGAACGCGAAAGCACTTCGGGGCCGGCGCTGCTCCTCACGCTTCCGTGGCGTGAAGGAGGCTGCCTCCACAACGCGGTGGCGCTCCTTGCGAATGGTCAACGCGTGCTGCGGTTCAAGTACGAGCTACCCAACTACGGCGTCTTCGACGAGAAACGCGTGTTCTCCCCGGGCCCGCTGCCGCAGCCGGTCACCTTCCGAGACGTTCGCCTCGGGCTGCCGATCTGCGAAGACATCTGGTTCCCGGCTGTCTCCGAACACCTGGCGCGCCAGGGTGCCGAGGTGCTCCTCGTCCCCAACGGGTCGCCCTACGAAGTCGGCAAGCTCGATCAACGGCTCGCCCTCGCTCGCGATCGAGCGAGCGAGACGAGACTGCCCCTGGTCTACGTCAACCAGGTCGGAGGACAGGACGAACTCGTGTTCGACGGCGGCTCGTTCGTCATCAACGGTGACGGCACCCTCGCTCGCCAGTTGCCGTTGTTCCAGGAAGCGATCGTGCTGACGCGATGGCACCGCAGCAACGGCGTGCTCCAGTGCGAGGGCTCGGATGAATGGACTGAGCCTGAGCGACTGAGCGCGAACTACAGCGCCATGATGCTCGGCTTGCGCGACTACGTCGTCAAGAACCGGTTCCCCGGCGTGGTGCTGGGAATGTCGGGAGGCATTGATTCGGCTCTGACCGCCGCTGTTGCTGTCGATGCCCTGGGACCGGATCGCGTGCGCGGCGTACGGCTGCCGTCACGCTTCACGAGCCGTGAGAGCCAGGATGATGCGGCCGACTCTGCGCGACTGCTCGGGATGCGACTCGACACCATCGAGATTGGCTCGACCGTGACAGCAGCCGAGGCCGCACTCGCCGATGTCTTCTGTGGCCGGGCGCGCGACGTGACCGAAGAAAACCTGCAGGCGCGCGTTCGCGGGCTGCTCCTCATGGGGCTGTCCAACAAGTTCGGCGAGATGCTCGTCACCACCGGCAATAAATCCGAGATGTCAGTCGGCTACGCCACGCTGTACGGCGACATGTGCGGCGGCTATTCGGTGCTCAAAGACATCTACAAGACCGAGGTCTATGCCCTCTCCACCTGGCGCAACACGAATCTGCCCGACGGTGCTCTCGGTCCCGTGGGCAGGGTGATTCCGGAGTCTTCGATCACGAAGGCGCCCACGGCGGAACTGCGTCCGAACCAGACGGATCAGGACTCACTGCCTCCCTACGATGTTCTCGACGGGATTCTCACGGGGCTCGTCGAAGAAGAGTTGAGCGTCGGCGAGATCGTCGCGCGCGGGTTCGCACGCGAGACCGTCGTACGCATCCAGCACCTGCTCTACCTCGCGGAGTACAAGCGCCGAC
>JAICEG010000475.1 GCA_025924295.1 Vicinamibacteria bacterium | reverse complement strand
GGGCGACGGCCTCGAGATCGGCGCGATGACCACGCTGACCGAGGTCGTGCGTCACCCGCTGATTCAAGAGCGCTACAGCATCCTGCTGAAAGCAGCCGAGGCCGCAGCGTCACCGCAGATCAGGAATCAGGGGACGATCGGCGGCAACGTCTCGCAGGACACTCGCTGTTGGTACTACCGCGCGGGCTGGTCGTGCTATCGCGCCGGCGGGAATATCTGCTACGCCGACACACCGACCGCCATCAACCGCGAGCACGCCATCATCGGTGCCGACCGCTGCGTGGCGGTGAACCCTTCCGACACCTCGCCAGCACTGATCGCGCTACAGGCCGAGATGGTCATTCGCGACCGTGATGGCGAGCGCGTCGTGCCGGCGGAGGAGTATTTCGTCGGCCCCGGCGTCGACATCACTCGCATGACCGTGTTGCGCCCGGGAGACCTGCTCACATCGATTCGCCTGCCGGGCACATGGGCGGGCGCGCACTTCTACTTCGAGAAGATTGCCGACCGGAACGTGTGGGACTTCCCTCTCGTCAACGTCGCGGCCGCGGCTGTCATGTCCGGGGACACCATCGATCGCATGCGCATCGCGGTGAATGGCGTCGCGGCGACGCCACTTCGACTGCCGGCCGTCGAGAACGCCGTCCGCGGCAAGACGCGCGATGACGCCACCGCTCTGGCGGCTGGCGAACTGGCCATCGCGGGAGCAGTGCCGCTGCACCACAACGCCTACAAGGTGCCCCTGCTGCGAAACCTGGTTCGCCGCGCAGTTCGAGGGACGGAACCCACGTTCGCGTAGGTTCGGAGACCAAAGCACATGGACTTGCTGACGTGGGGCCGCAACCCGTGGGGAGAATCGATCCTCACGCATATCTCATGGGATCTCCTGTGGGCATCGCTCTTCGCGGGGTTCGCGTTTCTGCTCGCACATGCCAGCTACATGTTCCTGTCCGCGCATCGCAAGCGCGACGCCGCCGAGACGGATCGCCTCGAAGCCGCTCGTACTGATCTGCCCACACGCGTCGGACGTCACTCGCTGACGGCGCGCCTGTTTCATTGGGTGATGGCGGCGGCGATGTTCACGCTGCTGTTCACGGCGTTCCTGCCGATCGTCGGCGTCCAGTTCCCCTGGGTCACGTGGCATTGGATGGCCGGCCTGGTGCTGACAGTCTCGATCCTGTTTCACATCATCCACGCGACCTTCTGGATGGACTTCTGGTCGATCTGGGTCGGGCCCAAGGACATTCCCGAGCTGAAGGCCGAGTTGATGCGCGAGCTGGGGCGCGAAGTGGACGGCCCCAAGCCCGGAAAATATCCGCTCGGCAACCGGCTGTATCACCTCGTCATCGTGCTCACCGCTCTCGTCGTCGTCGTGAGCGGTCTCGTCATGATGGTTCGCGTCCGTACGCCACTCTTCACTCGCAATCCATATTTGCTCGACGATGGGAATTGGGGATTGACCTACGTCGCGCACGGGCTCGCAGGCGTGGCGCTGGTCGGCCTCGTCATCGCCCACGTCTACTTCGCCGTGCGCCCCGAGAAGTGGTGGATCACCAAGTCGATGATTCTCGGCTGGATCACCAGGCGCCAGTACCTCGAGCATCACGATCCCCAGCGCTGGATCGCGAGGTAACTTCGCCAACCTCCCGATTTCCAACTCTCAACTTCCAAATGCAATCTGCGAATCTGCAACTTTGGAAGTTGGAGGTTGGTAGTTGGGAGTCGACGGCGACAGGAAGCACATGGATCTGAAAACGCGCTGCGACGCGATCGAAGAGTGTTACGAGTTCATGCTCGCCTACGCCGCGCAAGGTGTCGTCGACGAGGCAAGCAGCCAGTCGGCGGGGCAACTCCGCGGACTCCTCGCGCGGGCCGAAGCAGCGTTGACCGGAATGGGCGACGCCTATCGGGCCGTCGTCGAGCGCGATCAACTCGAACCCGCCGACAGATACCGCGCCTTCCTCGACGTGCTCGATCGCGACGCGCGCAGCGCGCTGGCGGCCTTTCAGCTGGTCATCGCGCAACCGTCAATCAGCTCGCAGCTGATCGACAACCTGAACGCATCGATCCACGTGCGCGCCCTGCTCACAGATCTGTTCCTGATCGACGAAATTCTCAAGAGTCAATCGCGCCAACGTAGTGTCCGGACGTAGCGTCCGGACGTAGTGTCCGGCTTTAGCCGGACCCAGTCGGCGTAGTGTCAGTCTTCAGCCGGACCTGATTGGCGCAAGAGCGGCTCGCGCTAGCATAGAGGTCGTGGCCCCTCGAGTTCGTTTCGCCCCCTCCCCGACCGGCTATCTGCATGTCGGCGGCGCTCGCACGGCGTTGTTCAACTGGCTCTACGCACGTCGTCACGGCGGCGTCTTCGTGCTTCGAATCGAAGACACCGACGTCGAGCGCTCGTCGCAGGACATGGTCACCGGGATCCTTGACGGCCTGCGATGGCTCGAGCTGACATGGGACGAAGGGCCGGAGATCGGTGGGACGCACGCGCCCTACTTCCAGTCGGAGCGCCTCGACCGCTACCGCGCGGCCGCCGATCGTCTGCTTCGCGACGGACACGCGTACTACTGCTTCTGTACGCCCGAACGCTTGCGAGAGGAGCGCGAACGAGCGGACGCGCGTGGCGAAGCCTGGCAGTACGACCGTGCGTGCCTTCAACTGCCGGCCGATCGCGTACGCGAGCTGGAAGCGACGGGGACTCCCAAGGCGCTACGCTTCAAGGTGCCTCCTGCCGGTGCATCATTCGACGATGCCGTGCACGGGAAGATTGCGTTCGACGGCGCGAGCATCGAGGACTTTGTGATCCTGCGATCGGACTCGTATCCGACCTACCACCTGTCTGTCGTTGTCGACGACATCGACATGGGGATCACGGATGTCATACGCGGCGACGATCACATCTCGAACACGCCGAAACATATCCTGCTGTTTCAGGCGCTGGGCGCTCTCGTGCCTCGGTTCGCGCACGTGCCGCTCATTCTCGGCGCCGACAAGAAGCGCCTGAGCAAGCGCCACGGCGCAACGTCGGTGATGGAGTATCAGCGACAGGGGTACCTCGCGCCGGCCGTGGTGAACTTCCTCGCGCTGCTCGGCTGGTCACCGGGCGACGACCGCGAGTTGATGAGCGTGCAGGAAATGATCGACAGCTTCACGCTCGACGGCATCAGCGGTGGCAACGCGGTGTTCAACACCGAAAAGCTCGATTGGATGAACGGGCAGTACATCGCTCGCCTGCTAATCGAGGAGCTGGCGGCGGCAACGAAACCGTTCTTCGATGCAACCGACCTCGCAACGCATCCACTCGTCACCGACGCGCGCGCGTTTCATCGTTTGCTCGAGCTGCTTCGTCCGCGCGCGAAGAGGCTGACGGAGTTCGTCGACCAGGCGCGGCCGCTGCTCACCGAGGCTGTGACCTACGAACCAGAAGCGGTCGAGAAACATCTCTCGTCGCCGGACCTCGGGTCTCATGTGGCTGCGCTTGTCGAGGCCTTGAGTGCCGCG
>JAICEG010000474.1 GCA_025924295.1 Vicinamibacteria bacterium | reverse complement strand
CTACGCGGTGAAGGCAAGCCGCTACCTGACACATCTGAAGAAGCTGAAGGAACCAGGTCCGCCGGTGGCGCTGTTCTTCTCGCGTGCCCGGACGCTCGGGCGGCGACTCGGTCCCGTGCTCTATCAACTGCCACCGCGTTGGCCCCGAAATCTCGAGCGGCTCGAGATATTCCTGCGAACACTGCCAAGGCGCCAACGGCATGCGATTGAATTCCGCGATCCCAGCTGGTATTGCGATGAAACTTTCGAGCTGTTAGACCGATATCACGCGGCAATCTGTCTCCACGACATGGCTGGGTCCGCCACGGGCAAGCACCTGGTCGGCCCGTTCGTCTATCTGCGCCTGCACGGTCCGCAACGTTATACGGGCCGTTACTCCGACCAGACTCTTGAAACCTGGGCCGAGTGGTGCGCTCACCACCATCAGCAGGGAAAGCCGGTATATGCCTACTTCAACAACGACGCGCGCGGTGATGCACCCAGGGATGCGCTGAGATTGCGTGAGCTGTGCGAACGATACGGAGGGCGCGCACCGCAGAGACGGCGATCGCCGGGTGGTACACGAAATGCTCTGACGATTCGGCGAACCACGGCGACCCACGCTTTCCGCTCGTCCAGCAAGACTCGTGGAAGTTGATCGCGGGAGCCCTTAACTCAGGAGATGAGCGATGGCAGAAGCCGGAACGCTGCATGATGCATTTGTCGACGAGCTGCGCGACACCTACGATGCCGAACGACAGCTCACCAAGGCGCTCACCAAACTCGCCAAGGCGGCGCGCTCGCCACAGCTGCGAGAAGCCTTCGAGACGCATCTCGAAGAGACACAAGGCCAGATCGACCGGCTGGAACAGGTCTTCGATTCGCTCGACGAGAAGGTTCGTGGAAAGCACTGCGAAGGCATTGCGGGCATCATCGAAGAAGGCAAGGC
The DNA here is from genome assembly GCA_025924295.1 of Vicinamibacteria bacterium. Classification (GTDB taxonomy): domain Bacteria; phylum Acidobacteriota; class Vicinamibacteria; order Vicinamibacterales; family UBA2999; genus Gp6-AA40. The sequence continues at coordinate 2,629 of JAICEG010000474.1, read as the reverse complement.
GATCATGGAAGAGGACTTCGACGACGAGACGATGGATGCCTGCCTGATTGGTGCCGGTCAGCGCGCGGAGCACTACGAGATGGCGGCCTACGGCACGCTCGTCGCCTGGGCGCGTGCGATGGGCCACTCAGACGCTGCCGACCTGCTCCAGCAGACACTCGATGAGGAAAAGGCTGCTGATGAGAAGCTGTCGAGCCTCGCCGAGGGTGGTATCAACCAGGGTGCTGCCGACGCCGCTCATCCTGAGACTGCGGAGGAGGAAGAGACAGCGACTGTCGGCGCACGTAGTGGGAAACGGAACGGATCACGAGGGCGGGCCGGCAGGCGTTGACCTGCGCGCCGGAGACGGCTCACGCTCGCTGATGATGACGCGTGCACCACAGCCAGGACGACAGCGCTCGAGCGCGCGCGATCGCACGATCACGATCCCGGTAGCGGGTTCGGCGCTGCTGCTGATCGACGTCATCAACGACCTGGACTTCGGGGGATCGGAAGCACTGGTGGCTCAGGCAGAGCCGATGGCGATCAGGCTCGCCGCGCTGAAGCGGCGAGCCCGCACCGCCGGTGTCCCGTGCATCTACATCAACGACAACTTCGGCCAGTGGCGGTCGGACTTCCGGCGGACGGTGGCTCATTGCACGGCGAAGGGGTCACCGGGCCGGCGTGTGTCTCGACGTTTGAGGCCGACCAGAGACGACTATTTCGTGCTCAAGCCAAAGCACTCGGGCTTCTTCGACACGACGCTCGATACGCTGCTCGAGGCGCTTCGGGTTCGTCGTGTCATTCTGACCGGGATCGCCGGGAACATCTGTGTGCTCTTCACGGCCAACGATGCCTACATGCGAGATCTCCGGCTGTTCGCGCCCTCGGACTGCATCGTGTCCAACACGCCGGAGGAAAACGCCTATGCGCTTCAACAGATCGCGTCGGTCCTGAAGGGTAACCTGGCGCGTTCGACCCGGCTCACGTTCCGAAAGCCCGGGCGTTGAGTCACGGGCTCAGAGACCCAGGGGCGTCAGGTTGTAGACGCGCGCCAGATCATTGACGGCTGTGCGCAGCACGCCCCAATAGCGTTCGGCCTGTGTCCCGTACTTCCCACGCGCCATGACCTGGTTGATCTTGCGCGCGTCCTCCAGGACGTTCTCGACCTGCGGCCGCGTTTCCAACCATTTGTCGGTTGGATCGAAGCGGCGTCGCAACCGGTTCGTCGAGCCGTTGAGATCGCCCAGCGCATCGTCCAGTTCGTCTTTCTTCTCGCGTGCGACCGCCTTCTGCGACTCGGTCGCCGTGCGGCCGCGCGCGCGGCCGGAATTCCTGGCCGCCTGCGCCGTTGACTGTCCCTGTTCGCCCCGGTTCTCTGCCCACTTCCGGAATTCGTCCACGCCGTCTTCGACCTTGCGGATACGGTCGGCGACCTGTGCCTTTGTGAACACGACTTGCGCCAGCGCTCCGCTGCCATGGGCCAGACACGCGAAGATGGCCGCAACCAGAATTCGTTTCGTCATGAAGTCCCTCACTGCACGAGCGGGTGGAGCAACATCTTACTCCTGCCGTTGGGTCCGATGACGCAGTTCGATCGCCTCATCGCACGGTTAGCGGAACCGTGTCCGCCGGCGACCTCGCAGGGTGCGACGCGGCTGCGCTTTGCGTGCGGTCGGACCGTAGACCAGATAGCCGCGGTCGCGCAGCTCGTCGGCGAGCGCGGGTTCGGTGAGTGCGGCCTCGGAGTACGGCATCGCCGGGATGTCCTCGTACCACTCGGGCGCGAGCTCGACGCCGTATTTCGTGACGACGCTCGCTGACTTGTAGCCGCGCTTGTGATTGGCAAACCGCTCCTCGATCGGTAGCCCGGTCATGCCGACATAGAACGCCTCGCGGCGGTCGCCTCGCCGCGGATTCCGAAGACGGACGACGTAGACGCGATGGTGCGGGGCTTTCACCTGATACTCCGGTCGCTGTTCTCGCCGCGAACAAGGATACAATGTTGCCTAGCATCCTATGCCTCAGCGCAAGAACGATGTTCTCCAGGGGACGCTCGCACTCCTCGTGCTCAGGACACTGGCGTCGAATCCACGTATGCACGGCTACGCGATCACGACACACCTCCAGCAGGTCTCCGCCGATCTGCTGCGCGTCGAAGAAGGCTCGCTCTATCCGGCACTGCACCGGATGGAGGGGCAGGGGTGGCTGCGGTCCGAGTGGGGCGTGACGGAGAAGAATCGTGAGGCTCGCTTCTACTCGATCACCGCGAAGGGACGAAAGCAGCTCGCCGCCGAAGAGGAGACCTGGGCCCGTCTGACCGAGGGTGTCGGCCGGGTGCTGCGCTACGCGTAACGGAGGAGGCGAGCGATGAGTTGGCTGCGGCGCCTTGTCAACACCGTCCGGCGCGGGGCATTCGACAGCGAGATCGATCGCGAGCCGTCGTTCCACCTCGCCGAACGTGTCGATCTATAACTGCTTCGCCGCGGCCACCCCGATTCCATGGTTCCTGGTCAAGACACGCGGCGAGCCACAGCATGCTACTGCCGCGGTTCGCACCAGGCTTCGGCAGCTCGAGCCGCAGCGATCGGTATACGACACCGTACCGCTTCAGATGCGCATCGACGAGGGGTACGCACAGAACCGGTTG
>JAICEG010000473.1 GCA_025924295.1 Vicinamibacteria bacterium | reverse complement strand
TGCGGATCGATCCGGCGCCGTTGCTGCGGCAGGACTGATCTCGCGCGCTCAGAACAGCTGCCCGCCCTCTGTCAGCAGGGTAAGCTGAGCGCAACCACTGTTCCTGTTGACATTCTAAATGAGCCGGGGCATGCTTCTGTTGGATGTCTAAAGAAGTCCTGCAGGGCACGCTCGACCTGATGGTGCTGGCGACGCTCGACACGATGGGCCCGCAACACGGGTTCGGACTGGCCAAGCGGATCCTGCAAATCTCGGACGGAATCCTCAATCTGAACCAGGGCACGCTCTACCCCGCCTTGTTGCGCCTCGAGCATCGCGGCTGGATCCGATCGCGCTGGGGAATATCGGACAACAACCGGAAGGCCAAGTTCTACGAGTTGACGGCTCGAGGCCGCAAGCGCATTTCCCAGGAAGCGGAACACTGGGATCGCACCGTCTCGCTGATGGATCGGTTCCTTCGACGATCGTTGGCCGAGTGACGCGCGACGACCATCATGCTCATCCGACTGTGGCATCTGCTCCGTGGTCGCCGGTTCGATCGCGAGCTCGACGACGAGATGCGGTTTCATCTGGAATCCCTGGAAGCCGAATACATTGCCAGCGGTCTGTCGCCTCGCGATGCGAGGCTTGCGGCGAAGCGCGACTTCGGCGGGACGCTCGGCGCGCAGTTGGCGCACCGTCGGCAGCGAAGCCTCCCGGTTCTCGAAACGATTGGCCAGGACATCGGGTACGCTGGCCGCGTCCTGCGTCGCAATGTCGGGTTTGCGTGCGTCACCACGCTGCTTCTCGCGATCGGCATTGGTTCGAGCGCGACAATCTTCAGCATCGTTGACGCCGTCTTGTTGAAGCCGCTGCCGTACGAGAACGCCGATCGGATCGTCCGGCTGCTCGAGCGGCATCCCTCCGGCGCCACCGGGTGGTTTTCGACGCCGGCGTATCTCGATTGGAAAGCCAACAACACGGCCTTCGAGAAGATCGCGGCGTATCAACAAGGGCTCGTCACGCTGACCGGTGTCGGAGATCCCGTGCCGTTGCGCGTCGGCCGCGTCACCGCTCAATACTTCGATGTCTTCGGAGTCAGACCTTTTCTTGGGAGGACCTTCGCCGACGGCGACGACACATTCGGTACGCATCAGGTCGCCGTTCTCAGTCATCGACTGTGGCGTACTCGATTCGGCAGCAATCCAGGTGTCGTCGGTAGCGTGATCACGCTGGACAACGAAGGGTACGTGGTGATCGGCGTGCTGCCGGCGGACACCGCGTTCGATCGCGGAACTGTCCAGATCTGGTATCCGCTAGCATTCCGGCCGTCCAACATGACATGGAGCTACCGATGGCTCCATTCGACCTTCGCGGTTCTACGACCGGAGGTATCGCTCGAGCAGGCCCGCCGCCAGATGGCCGCGATCGGCGAACGAACCGCACGTGAAAACCCTGATACGAACAAAGGCTGGAGTATCGCCGTCGATCGGTACGCAGATTCCATCGTAGGACCACAAACGCGAACGTCGCTGCTCGCGCTATTTGTCGCTGTCGGCGGTTTGCTGCTGATCTGTTGTTCGAATCTCGCGAGCCTGATGCTCGTTCGCGCAATGTCCAGGCAAGGGGAGTACGCACTCCGCGCCTCGTTGGGAGCCGGCAGGGGTCGGCTCCTTCAACAGATCACCATCGAGTACCTCGTCGTGACGGCGTGCGGCGCCGCGCTCGGCATCGCGCTTGCCGTCGCGGGCCTGCCGTGGCTCACGAGTCTGTTGCCACCGGGGACCTTCCCGAACGAGGCGGCGATTCAGGTCGATGAACGGATGCTGGCGTTCGCGGTATTCGTCGCGCTCCTGACCGGGATCACGTGTGCCGTCGTACCTGCGCTGCACGCTGCCGCCGGCGATCCACGTGGCGTGCTGCCGGACCGGATGCGCGGATCGACCGCGGCTCCGGCACGTGCGCGACTGCTGAATGCCCTGGTCGTCGGGGAAGTCGCGATCGCGTTCGTGCTACTGAGCGGCTCGGCTCTCCTCATCCGCAGCAGCGTCGCCCTGACCACGGTCGATACCGGTTTTGTGTCGGAGAACGTGCTCACCATGAGCCTGCCGGTTCCCGGCTTTCCGCCTGGCAGTGCGTATCGCAGTTCCGACGAATTCACGGCGTATCTGCGTGAGCTCGTCGCGGCGGTCGAGACCATTCCAGGCGTTCAGCGGGCGGCGGTGACCAACGCCCTCCCGTTGACGGATTGCTGCCTGTACGGACTCGCGATGCAGGTGGTGAATCGCCCGGTCGTCGATCGCGCGACCCGCGCCGGCGGAGGATTCAAGGTCGTGACGCCGTCGTACTTCGAGACGCTCGGCCTCACGCTTCGGAGCGGGCGGTTCCTCGACGAGCGCGACACGGCGAACAGTGTGCCGGCGATCGTCATCAACCAACGGCTTGCCGACCGCGAGTTTCCGGGTGAAGACCCGATTGGGCGGCGCATTCTGAATCCGCGAATCATTCCCGGAATGACAGAACGCGGTGCGGACATCGCCTGGGAGATCGTGGGCGTCGTCGCCAACGAAAAGGTCAGTGCGCTGAACGACGACTTGAGCGCAGTCGTGTATGCGTCGTACGAGCAGAGTCCTGTGTACTTCGCCAACCTGACAGTGCGCTCGGGGCTCGCTACCGAGGCGACGGAAGCGGCTGTTCGCCAGGCGGTGCAACGCGTGAACAAGAGCCAGGCGATCATGGACGTCCGAACGCTCGACCAGCTCAAGGTCAGTTCCATGGCCAGTGGGCGGCTGCAGACCGTGCTGATCACCACGTTCTCGACGGTGGCGCTCCTGCTGGCGGCCATTGGCATGTACGGCGTGCTCGCCTATTCGGTGGCCCTGCGCGTCCGCGAAATCGGCATTCGCACGGCGCTCGGCGCGTCTTCAGCCACTCTGCTTCGTGCGGTGCTCATGCAGGGGGGCCTCGTGACGGGTCTCGGGCTCCTTGTTGGCGTGACTGCGGCCCTCGTGCTCACGCCGCTTCTCAGTTCGGTTCTGTACCGGGTTGAGGCGCATGCTCCTTATTTGATGGCGGCCGCGCTCATGATCCTGGTACTGGTATCGTTAGCTGCGTGCCTGATCCCCGCACGGCGGGCCGCGCGCGTGGATCCGATCGTTGCCCTGCGAGCAGGCTAGTGCGGGTGTCCGGAGGAATATCTTTGATACGTGTTGTCACAGCCGTGTTCATGATGGTCGCGGTGATCGCTGCGCTTCCGTCACCCGTTTCCGCGCAGACCGCCTCGAAGGAGCCGCCCGATCCCACGAAATCGTCCTTCGGCGAACGGAGCACGAGGACGCCGCAAGAGCTGTCCGTGTTTTCCTTCCTCATTGGGAAGTTCGAGGGGGCAGGAACGATCAAGCTTGCCGATGGGAAGTTGGCCGAGTTCCCGGTGACGTGGATCGGCCGCTACATCCTCGACGGAACGGCAATCTCCGACGAGATGCACTCGTTCGGGCCGGACGGCAAGCCCTATCTGGGGATCACGCTTCGACAGTACGACGCGGCGAGAAAGACGTGGATCATCGAGTACCTGAACGTCACTGGTTC
>JAICEG010000472.1 GCA_025924295.1 Vicinamibacteria bacterium | reverse complement strand
TTTGCGCCTCGAGCTCGCGCAACAAGATGCCACGCTCGATCTCCTCGACAGAGCCATCCCACGCGCGCAGCCGCGAGACGACGTCGTCGCCGGTTCGCGGCTCGATGCTGTTGAACCGTACTTGCATCGAGCTGCGCCGCTGCAGCGAGACCGCAATGCTCTCTAACGCCTTCCAGGCGTAGCCTCCCAGCTTCTCGATCGGTCCGGACGCTCGTTCCCGTTTTGCGATCCGGCGGGCGGCCTCCTCGAACACCTCCGTGACCTCCACGTCGTCCCGGAGCGCGGGGAAGCGCCTACGGAATCGCGGGAGAAGAGCGTTGAGGATTCTGCTTACGCGGTCCTCGACCGGCTTGCCTTCGGCGTCGAGCAGCCCGAGCTTTCGCAGGCTCTCCATACCATCTCCTCCATCGAACGCGACGGGTGTGAATCCGCCGTCAGGGGGAGCGACGCCAGTGTCGGGGCCGCCGGAAAGAGGAGAACAGCGCTGTCAGGTTTCGGTCCGGACCGGCGTTCTATCGGATTAGAACGCGCAATCGCGCACCGACGATTCAGTGGACGTTCAGTAGGGCGGCATCAAGCTGGCGTGTCCTGATGCACTCGCTGTCGTGAATATTCTCCGGACGATCGGTGCTTGTCAATGGGAAGGTGACACATGCAGCGTGATGGCTCACGAAGTGCGCGGTCATCCGGCCGCTTGATCGTCGCATGCCGTCGCAGCGCACAGCTCATCCTTTCAGCGGTGCTGGTGCTGCTTCCTCAAATCGTATTCGCGCAATCGCCATGGGAGCGCGCCGCTGGGAACCTGGAGCGCACGTTCACCGGACCTCTGGCCCGATCTCTCGCTCTCGTCGCGATCGTCGTTGGCGGCCTCACTTTCATGTTTGGCGAGATGGGCGCGAAGCGCCAGCTAGCAGGAATCGTCTTCGGCGGGGGCTTGGCCTTGTTCGCTGCCCAGTTCCTGGTCTGGTTGTTCTGATCGAACCGGATGGCTTGGAGTGCATGATGCCAGAACAGCCGATATACCGCCCCGTGCACAAGGCGCTGCACCGACCGCTGACAGTCTGCGGTGTCGATCGCCGCCTGTTCTTCCTCTCCCTCCTGATGGGCGGTGCGACGTTCAATCTCTTCTACTCGTTCTGGTCTGGAGTGCTGGTGTTCGTCGGCCTGTACGGTTTCGCGCTGTGGGCGACCAACCGGGATCCGGACATGCTGCGCATCGTCATCGCATCGTCCGGCAGCCGGCGCCGTTACGACCCCGGAAAGCACGAACGGTTCGACGTGGAGGTTGGCCGGTGGTGAGGCTTGGTCGCATCCTCCGCGACTACAGCGAAGCAGGCGGCGTCAACGCGCTCCTGCCGCTGTGGGGCTTCGTCGATGGCGGAACGTTCATGACGAAGGCCGGTCACGTCGGCCTTGCGTACAAGCTGCGCGGCGTGGATGTGGACGGCCTGACGCAGGCCCAACGACGTTCTCTGACTCACCGCATGGAGGCGGCTCTCCGGCAGTTGGACGAGCGATGCCGGCTATATCAATACCTGGTCAAGCGAACAGTCGATTCCTTCGTGGCGCCGGTATGCGCCGAGCCAGTTGCCCAAGAAGCACTGTGTCGCCGCGCATCGTATCTGAACGAACGCCGGCACGAGCTCTTCCAGATCGCGCAGTACGTCGTCCTGCTACGTGAAACAGCTGCTCAGGGTCAGGTGAGCACGCGTCTCCATGGCCTCTGGCAGCAGCCGCGCGAAGCGCTCCGCCGCTGGCTGTCCACGCATCACGCGCTAAAGATGCTGGAAAGCGAACTCGATGATGCCATCGACAGGCTCCTGCACCAGGCCGAGGCCTTCGAATCTCAGCTGGCCGACTTCGGCTTGGCCCGGCTCTCACGCTCAGACGCCTTCCGGTTCTTCCGGCACCTGGTGAACTACGACGAGCGGATCTTGTCGGCCGTGCCGCCGACAACCCCTGAAACGTATCTGGACTACTTCGTCGCCGACTCGCCAGTCGAGTGTCACCGCGATCATCTGATGGTCGGCTCGCAGAAGGTGAAGGTCCTTTCCATGAAGGACGCGCCAGGCCAGACGTACGCACACATCCTGGGTGACCTGCTGGCCGTGCCTGGTGAATTCATCGCCTGTCTCGAATGGCAACGAGCCGGCCAGGACCGGATGCGGCGCGACATCCAGTCTCGGCGGAGGCATTTCTTCAACAAGCGCGTCTCGCTCATCAATTACGTGTCGCCCGAGGCGAAGGCCGAGGAGATGCTCGTCGACGAGTCAGCGACGGCGACGGTCAAGCAGCTTGGCGACGCACTGACCGAATTGGAAGTGAACGGGCACGTCTTCGGGCGTTGCTCACTGACGGTGGTTCTGCACGGCGAGGATCGGCGCACGCTGGACCAGCAGGCGGCTCAGGCCATGAAAGTGTTGACGGCCCATGACGGCGCGTTCTTCGACGAGACCTATAACCTCCTCAATGCCTGGGTCAGCATCGTGCCTGGAAACGGTGCACGGAACCTCCGTCGCCTGGCCTTGCTCGAGACGCACGCGGCCGATTTGAGTTTCCTGTTCGGTATCGATCAGGGGCGCGCGGGTTCAATGTTGCTGCCGGCGCCGCTGGCGACCTTCGAGACGCCGCATCACACGCCGTTCGCGTACCACCTGCACGTCCAGGACGTCGGCCACACACTCGTGCTCGGCGCAACCGGTAGCGGGAAGAGCTTCCTTTTGAACTTCCTGGTCACGAACGCACAACAGTACGACCCGTTCACGATCGTGCTGGACCTCGGTCACGGGTACCGGAAGCTCGGAGCGCTCCTTCGCGGAGGGTACGTGGAACTTGGGCTGCGGCAGCAGCACGTACGCATCAACCCGTTCTCGATGGAGCCAACACCGGAGCACCTGCACTTCCTGCACGGATTCGTCCGCGTGCTGCTCGAGGGCGAAGACGGCTATCGGCTGAGCGATCTGGAAGATCGGGAAGTCTACGAAGCGGTCGAGAACCTTTACGTGCTCGACCGGAATCAGCGCAGGTTGTTCACGCTCGCCAACCTGCTGCCGCGAGCTCTGATGGCTCGGCTGCAGAAGTGGGTTGAAGGAGGCCGCTACGCGGACCTGTTCGACAACGTCGAGGACACTTTGACGTTCGAGCGGCTGCAAGTCTTCGACTTCGATGCCATGAGGGCCTACCCGTCGCTGATCGAGCCGCTGCTGTTTTACCTCCTGCATCGCGTCAACGAGCGTGTCCTCGACGAAGCACACTCGCGAACGTTGAAGCTATGCGTGATGGACGAAGCCTGGCGCTTCATCCAGAACCCAACGCTGCGCGCGTACGTGCAGGAAGCTCTGAAGACATGGCGGAAGAGGAACGCAGCCATGATCCTGGCGACGCAGACAATCGACGATTTCGCCTCTACGGACTTGCTGCGCACGGTCGTCGAGAGCTGCCCTACCAAGCTGCTGGTGGCGAATCCAGCGCTCGAGCGGACCCGGTACGCGGAGCTGTTCCAGATGAACGAGATGGAACTGGATCTGTTGGCCGGCCTCATGCCTCGACGACAGATTCTTCTCAAGCGACCGGACCTGACGAAGGTCCTGACCCTG
>JAICEG010000471.1 GCA_025924295.1 Vicinamibacteria bacterium | reverse complement strand
GACCGCCGGGTGAACGATTCGCTCGAGGTCCCGGCGGGCGTCGGCATTCGCGAACACAATCGCACCAAGCTTCCGTCGATCGAGCTCGCGGATCTGATCAAGGACGCCGTTGCCGAACCGGGCGACGATCGCCGCCAGGGCTGGCGTTCCCGGCGCCACCACGTCGCGCGCAACTGTGTCGGCATCGATTGTCGGCACACCAAGCTTTTCGAGCTCGCCTCGCACGACACTCTTGCCGGTCGCGATTCCACCTGTCAGCGCCACGCGTTTCATGGTCGACGCCTAGCCACCGAGCTCTGCGGCCGCCGTGTCCTTGGCCGTCGACATCCGTTCCTCGACGAAGGTATTCCATTCGTGGCACTGCGGGCACTGCCACAGGAGTTCAGTGCTTCGGTAGCGGCAGTGCACGCAGATGTGCGGATCGAGGTAGAAGACGGCGCTTCGCGTCAGCGCCATGTACTCCTGCACCAATGCCGGGTCGCGATCGAGCGCGAGCAGTGCCTTCCATGCCTCTTGATGGATCGTGAGGCCGTGTGGGTTGTGGGGAAGTGCGGCGAGCAGCAGCTCGAAGGCTTTTCGATGCCGGCCCGCCGATGCATGGTGTCGTGACAGGGCGAGACGAGTCCGCCAGTCCTGTGGATTCTGGTCGATGAGGCGCTCGCACAGCTCGATGAACCTGTGGGGAGTGCCCGTCCGCTGGTAGGCGCGCTCGAGACGATCGAGCGCCAGGTACGCGCGGTCCGGAACGGTGCGCACGAGCCTTTCCCACGTCTCGATTGCCGCTGCCGCTTGACCGGTTCGCTCCCGCGCGTCGCCGAGGTTGAGATAGGCCGGAGCCGTACGTGCGTCGATGTCGATAGCGGTCGAGAAGGCGTGAGCCGCTGCCTCGTCATCTCCACTGCGCATCAGTGCCTCGCCGACTTCGTTGCGAAGAAAGCCGAGAATCTGCTGGTTGGCTTCGTCGTCGCCCCCGTCGATCGTTGTGATCTTCTCGCGTATCACCGCCGCGTCAGCCCACTGCTGCTGGTCCTCGTACAGCTTCTGCAGGTTTACGAAGGCATAGCGGTTCTTTGGATCGAGCCGGACCACTTCCTGGAAGGTTTCGAGCGCGCGGTCGATGAAGCCGCCGTGCCGGTAGTCGAGGCCCAGGCACAGCAGGACGTGCGCATGCTCGATCGGCCTGAGATCGGGCCGCTGCAGCAACCCCTGATGAACGGTGATCGCCCGGCCGACCTGTCCCTTCTGCCGATACAGGTTGCCGAGAATCATCTGGATTTCGAGCGCGTCGGTCTCGGTGCTGGTGGCGCGCGTCAATTCTTCGACCGCCTGATCGATCTGGTTATCGACCAGGCAGTTGAGCCCCAGCATGTAGTGCGGTGTTTCGCGCAGACGGCGCCGGTCGATCCAGCGCCCGTCGCGCAGCTTGTAGCGCTCCCACGCCTTGCCGGCGACCAGACCCAGCAGCAGCGCAACCAGCACGGCAAGCAGGGCGTAGTCACTCATGATGTCTTAGAACATTTCAGTGCGCCAGAGGTGATGCAGGTGCACCACGCCCAGAACCCGCTGGTCATCGTCGACGACGACGATCGCCGTGATCTTGCGGCGCTCGAGCACCAGCAGCGCTTCGGCCGCCAGCGTGTCGCGGCGGATGGTAACCGGGTTGCGCGTCATGACGTCGGCGGCTGACCGTTCCAGCAGGTTGGTCGTCCCTGTCATGTGGCGACGAAGATCCCCGTCGGTGATGATGCCGAAGAGAACATTGTTCTCGTCCACGACGCAGGTCATACCCAGCCCTTTGCTGGATATTTCGTAAATGACCTGCGGCATGGGGGTGGTGGCGCCCACCACGGGAGTCTGATCGCCGCCCTGCATCAGTTGTTCAGCACGCATCAGTCGCTTGCCGATCTTTCCACCTGGATGAAGGCTGGCGAAACGATCCTGGCTGAAGCCCTTCGCGACGAGCAGCGTCATGGCGAGCGCATCGCCGAGCGCCAGGGCAGCCGTCGTGCTGGCAGTGGGAACCAGGTTCATCGGGCAGGCTTCTTCAGAGACCCGGCAATCCAGTGCAACGTCCGCGGCCTGGCCAAGCGTGGAGCGGCAGTCACCAGTGATGGCGATCAGGCGTGCGCCGAGCCGCTTGATGGTTTCGAGCAGCCGCAGCAGTTCGTCGGTCTCGCCGCTGTACGACAGGGCGATGATCACGTCCTCGGGCTGCAGGACTCCGAGGTCTCCATGGATCGCCTCGGCCGGGTGCAGAAAGAACGCCGGGGTGCCGGTGCTCGACAGCGTTGCGGCGATCTTCCGGCAGATGATGCCTGACTTGCCCATGCCAGTGACGATGACCCGGCCACGGCAGTCGAGCACCAGACGGACTGCGCGCTCGAACGACTCGCCCAGGCGGCCGACGAGAGCCTCGATGGCCGCCGCCTCGGTCTGCAGCACCTTGCGTGCGAGCGCGAGATCGATGGCCGGTGGTGCGATCACGTCGTCACTCACGTCGTCACCCCATGTGGATCCCGCGCAGGGGAACGTGGCGACGGTTCCCGCACCGCAGCATCGATTCGCGCGAGCTTGCGCATCAAGGCTTCGAGCTTGTCGAGCCGGAGGGCGTTGGCCGCGTCACTCTTTGCGCGCGCCGGTTCCTCATGGACCTCCATGAAGACCGCATCGACACCAGCGGCCACGCCTGCCGACGCCAGCGGCTCGATGTACTCGGCAAGACCCGCCGTCACACCATCGCCCGCGCCGGGCAACTGGAGGCTGTGTGTCACGTCGAAGACAACCGGATGTCCGAGTTCGCGCAGCATCGGAAAGGCACGCATGTCCACGACCAGGTTGTTGTAACCAAAACTGACGCCTCGCTCCGTGACGAGCACCGACGGATTCCCCTCGGCCGTGATCTTCTCGACAACGTGCTTGACGTCGCGAGGAGCGAGGAACTGTCCCTTCTTGACGTTCACGGCCTTGCCGGTGCGGGCGGCGGCCACCAGCAGATCGGTCTGGCGGGAGAGAAACGCAGGGATCTGCAGGACGTCGACGACCTGGGCAGCGATGGCGGCGTGACCTGGTTCGTGGATGTCGGTCAGGATCGGGAGACCGGTGCGAGCACGGACGTCGGCCAGGATCCGGAGTCCTTCCTCGAGCCCAGGCCCGCGGAACGAATGCCGTGACGTCCGGTTCGCCTTGTCGTACGAGGCCTTGAAGATCACGGGAACACCGACGCGCGCCGCAATCTCGCGAATCGCCGCGGCCGTCTCTACGGCATGGCTGGCGCTTTCGATGACACAGGGACCCGCGATAAAGGCGAGCGGATGGCCTCCGCCGATGGTGATTGTCCCAATCGAGACCGGCTTCACGGCTCTATTCTAGTGATCTTTGCAAATGTCCAACCTCCAAGTCCCAACCTCCAATCCTGTTCTTGGGAATTGGGAGTTGGGAATTGGGAGTTGAAAATTCGTGGTCACCCTCGAGTCGCAGCGACATCAGCCGTTGCCAGCTGCCCAGTTTTGTGACGATACGCGGCTTCCACGAAGCTCGCAAACAGCGGATGCGGCCGGAGCGGCTTCGACTGGAACTCGGGATGGATCTGCACGGCCAGGAACCAGGGGTG
>JAICEG010000470.1 GCA_025924295.1 Vicinamibacteria bacterium | reverse complement strand
TAGATCGGGATAATCGAGAAGCGTCTCGGCGCGATAGCCCTCGACGTAGTTCGGATGGGTCCCATCATGCGTGGCTTCAACGCCCTTGGGCATTGAGGCAAGCCAGGCGCCCGTCACCCGCACACAGGACCCATCCGATACACGCCGAAGCGTCGGCAGTGTCGCGAGCTCGCGCAATCCTTCGTCCGTGATGAAGTCGCAGTTCGTGAACGCGACGGTCGCCAGGTGCGGGATGCCGGCGAGAATGTGCAGGCTCTCGTCGGTGATCTGCGTGCCGAACGCGCTGTAGTGCATGAGCGTCGGATGCGCACGAAGAAAGCGCGTCGCACCGTCGCCGGTCGAGCGGTTGTACATGTTCGTCAATCGCTCGAGGCGCGGAATCCTGGCGATGTGCTCGAACGCGGCGTCGCCGAACATGATGGGGTCGAGGTCCACGAGCGCGGGCGCCTCTGCCAGGTGCGCCATTGCGGCATCCGGGATCCGTGGACCTCCCAGGTCAAGACGCCGCAAACTCGGGAGGCGCGCGATCGCCGCAAAACCGCGATCAGTCATCCGGCGGCAGACGCGCGACGCGAGGCTCTCGAGGCTCGTGCACGTCGCCAACGCGATGAATCCCTCGTCGCCCGCCACCGGATCCTGACAGTGCAGCCAGCGGAGCCGAGGGATCGTCGCAATCGCTGCGAGGACATCGTCGGTCGCGAGCGCGCCGTGGAAGTTCAGTTCTTCGAGCGACGCCATCCGCCGTAGATGCGCGACACCGTGTGCGGTGTAGTGCGGACTGCCGAATGCGGACATGTGCAGGTCGAGCGCCACCACCCCCTCGAGTGATCCGATGGCAGCCAGCGCTTCGTCGGTGAGCGCACGCGCCGAGCTCACCGCGAGGAAGGCGTCACGCGCTTGCGATTCGGCAAAGGCAGGGAAGTCGCGCAGCCGCGCGGCGCCTGCGTCCGTCAGCCGGGCGCCGACCAGCACACGCGACAGCAGCCGCTTGCCCGCGAGCGCGGCAATTGCGGCATCGCCGGTGTCGGTCCACTGGAGGTTGATGCGTTCGAGGTGCTGGTGGTTGCGCAGGCGCTCGATCGTGCGATCGGTGATCTGACTGCAGCGTGCAAGCGACAGCGCCGTCAGCCACGGCATCGCTTCGAGGAACGTCACGTCGCCATCGAGCAGGTCGCCGCGCCACGCGAGATCGATCCGGCGAAGAGTCGTGACCGCCGCGAGTTGCGAAAGACCGTCGGCAGGTACCTTCGGCCCGATCTTGACGCCGCTGACGCCCTGCTCGATCAACCGCTGGACGACCTCCATCGTGAGTGGCTCGTCCAGTGCGACGACGTCGGGTACGGGGTCGTCGTAGTCGAGCACATCCTTGCGCGTGCGTGGCGCGCGGTGAGCGGGACCGGAGATTGTCTCGACATGTCCGCGCAACGCATCCCACGAGTCGAAGCCGTACTGCTGCGCAATCGCACGTTGCGCGTCGCGCAGTCGAGGTGCCGTATGAGGCGCATCGGCCGACGCGCCGCGACGCCATGCAGCAAGAAGTTCCTTGGCCTGGTGTCTGAGCTGGTCGAGGTTGGGCTTTTCAGGCAGACGCCGGACGGACATGGCAGACCTCCTTTCGATCCATGCCTGATGTCCGCGAGCAGGCCGAAAGAAGGCGCCGAAACCGATCGTGACGCTGTGGCAGGTGGACTCAGTCCTTGGCGGACGATGCGCCCTGGTGCGCAGGCACGAGACTAGCCGCCGCAGCGGTCGTCGTCAAGGCGTGCGTCATCTCGTGCGAGCGCCGCGAACGCCTCGTAGAACACCTCGTCGGGGCACAATTCGGGCGTGAGGATGCGCTGCATTACCAGCCCTTCAATCAGGGCATGGAGCACACGTACGAGACGATCGGGTGACATGGGGAGCTGACGTGGCTCGAACGTGCGCAGCCACTCGGCGCCGATCTCGTAGCTGCTCTTCGTGATCTCGTGCACGCGCGAACGTAGCTCAGGATGCTTCAGTGTGTAGGCGAGCCCGGTCAGTCGTCCGACCGCGGCCGGCGCGCGCTCCTCGACGGAGGCGAGTGTGGCCCTGGCGATGGCGCGCATCGCCTCGGCAAGCGTCGCGTTCGGTTTGATCTTCGGCCGGATCGGCGCCCAGTAGGCCTGGCCGAGCGCGATGAAGAGCTCATCGCGATTCTTGAAGTTCCCGTAGATTGCGCCGGTGGTCATGCCGGCACGCTTCGCGACCTGCTCGAGCGTCGTGCGCTCGTATCCCCTCTCGCGGATCAACCCCCGCGCGGCTTCGAGCAGCGCGGCGCGAGTCCGCTCACGCTTGTCACCCTTCGGCCTCCTGCGAGCGCTCGACTTGGCTGTTGCCACCGGATAAAAATAGTACATTTATTTAATAAGTTCAATATGTCAATTGAGAGAATCAGCGAAAAGTCCATAGAAACTGCGATCGCACCGGTCGTTAATGCCGGCGAGCTGGCAGGAGCAGCGGCGCTCGTCTGGCGGAACGGGCAGGTGGCTGACGTCGCGACGCTGGGCCGTCGCGACTTGAGGACCGGGCTGACGGTCGAGCGCACCACGATCTTTCGCATCGCCTCGATGACCAAGCCGGTGACGACCGTTGCAGCGCTGATGCTCCTCGACGAAGGGCGGTTCGCGCTCGACGACCCGATCTCGATCTGCGCACCGGAGCTCGCACACATGCGCGTGCTGCGCGATCCGGATGGTCCGCTCGATCAGGCCGACCAGGCGACGCGTCCGATCAGCTTTCGAGACCTGCTGACGCATCGCTCCGGTCTCACGTATGGCGACTTTCATCGCGGTCCGATCGGTCGCGCCTGTGCGGACACGCTTGGTGCGCAGATCGACAACGTGCTCACGCCCGACGAGTGGATTGCCCGGCTCGCAACGCTGCCGCTCGTCGATCAACCAGGCGCCGGCTTTCACTACGGCGTCTCAACGGATCTGCTCGGCTTCCTGATCGCGCGCCTGGAAGGGGCGCCCTTGAGCTCGGTATTGGAGAAAAGAATCTTTGCCCCGCTCGGCATGCGTGACACCGGGTTCGTCGTGCCGCGCGAGAAGCGAGATCGCCGCGCGGGGTTGTGTGGGTTCGACGATGAAGGGCGATTGACGGCGCTCACCGTTGCACCAGGCGGGCATGCGCTGGAGGATCGGCCGGACACCATGACATTCGAGTCGGGCGGACAGGGCCTCTGGTCGACGCTCGACGACTATCTTGCGTTCGCCCGCATGCTGATCGGCGATGACGTGAACGGTGCGGCGCTCCTCCGTCGGGAGACGCTCGCGATGATGATCTCGAATCAGCTGACACCGGATCAGCGCGCAGCGTCACGCATGTTCGGGCGTCCGATCTTCGCCGCGGGACATGGCTACGGGATGGGCGTTGCGGTTGTCATCGAACCGGAGAAAGCGGATCCGATGCGTTGCCGTGGCGGTGTGGGCACGATTGGCTGGCCCGGCGCGTACGGCAGCTGGTGGCAGGCCGATCCGAACGATCGTTCAGTGTTGATCTTCCTCGCGCACAACATGCTGGAGCTGCACCAGATGGCGGGCGGGATCGGCCTTGGCGCGTGGGGCGCCATCGCCGGCTTTCACCGGATCGCGACGT
>JAICEG010000469.1 GCA_025924295.1 Vicinamibacteria bacterium | reverse complement strand
GGAGCTGGATGTCGTCGAGGTAGCGGCCCTGGCCGCGGAGGAAGCGCGGGTCCTCGACGCGGTTCAGGCTCTTGCCGAGCCACCGGCGCGGTGTGTCGCCCGCGGCGGTGTCGGTCGCGACCTTCGCGGCGTTGGGGTCCTGCTCGGCGATGCTCACGCGTCCGCCTCCTGGCGCACGAGCTCGGGCGAGGGGTCGGGGAGACCGGGAGCCCGGGCCGCTGCGCGGATCGAGTCGACGATGTGCTGGTAGCCGGTGCACCGGCAGAAATTGCCCGACAGACCCTCTCGGATCTCGCGCTCGTTCGGCTTCGCGTTCTCGCCGAGCAGGTTGACGCCCGACATGATCATGCCGGGCGTGCAGAAGCCGCACTGCAGGCCGTGTTCTTCCCAGAACCCGTTCTGCAACGGGTGCAGCTGGCCGTCCTTGGCGAGACCTTCGATCGTGGTGACCTCGGAGCCATCGGCCTGCACGGCGAAGATCGTGCACGACTTGGCGCTTCGGCCATCAAGGAGGATCGTGCAGGCGCCGCACTGGCTGGTGTCGCAGCCGATGTGTGTGCCGGTCAGATTCAGCTGCTCCCGCAGAAAATGGACGAGGAGCGTACGCGGCTCGACATGCGCTTTGCGCACCTTGCCGTTCACGTTGATCGAAACCTGGATCATCTGTGTCCCTCTTCGGCCCCCTAGCCTACACAAGAACAACGTCAACCCCCAACTACCAACTCCCGACTTCCAAGGCAACGAGGTAGATCGAACCTCTTGGGAGTTGGGAGTTGGAGATTGGGCGTTGACTAGGGCAGTACCGACCAGGTGCGTCCCTGATCGGCGGTCTGCCACGACCTTCCGTCGAGAGACGAAACTGTCACCGTTCGATCGTCCGAGGCTGCGACCGAGACCAAATCAGCCGGCTCCGGGAAGGGGAGACGCACGAAGCGAGAGCCGTCTGTGGTGAGATACACGGCGCCACGACGTCCGACGATCCAGCAGACAGACGGTGACGTCGCTGCGCCAGCGATGAGGAGGTCGGGTGGGTCGATGGTGACTGGCATCCACTCGGCCCCGGCTGATGTCGATCGTTCGACCTGCCGACCGTTCACGATTCGCCAGCGAGCTGCGCCGCCGGGGGCGACGATTTCCGGCAGCACCGCTGACACGCGCGCGGCAAACGTTCGCGCGGTAGCGTTCGCAGCCAACTCGCGCCGGTCCGCCTCGGCGCTCTCAGCTGGCGCCGCGGCAGCGGGAGGGGGAGGGGCACCGACACCGGCGCCGGCGAGCTGGTCTTCCGCGCGTTGGCGCGACAGGCTCTCCTCCAGCTGTTTCCTGGCTTCGTTCCCTGCACGCGCATCGAACCTCTCCTGGGCAAGAGCCGGCGGTGGTGCCTCGCTCCTGGCTGCGGCGGTGGGAGTAGGCGATTGCACCGCATCAGCGGTGGGACTCTGCGGCTCGAGGACAGCGGAGCGGCTCGCGGTGTCCACCGGCGTCGGCAGAGCGGAGTTTCCGGGCAGAGCGATCCAGAGCGCGGCCGCGGTTGCAGCAGTCGCCAGCGGGACGAGCCATCCAAGCCGCCATCGCCGCCAGACGGACTCCGACGTCTGGGCAACCGGTTCCATCTGAACAAAGGCAGCCATCATCGCCTGACATCGGGCGCAGTCAGCGACATGACGCTCGACGGCTGCTGCCTGCTCTGCGGGCAGCGATCCTGAGTTCCACGCCGCAAGGATCTCGCCGTCGATACAGGCAGACGGCGGCAACACCGATCTGCTATCGGATAGCACGCGACGAAGGACGTGTTCCACCGATTGGTCGCGGTCGCGGTCAGGCACTGGCTCCCTCAGGTCTATCCTTAGAACGTTTCCGTGCCGCGCCCTTGCGCCGGCCCGTCTCGCCAGTGGCCGGGTCGAGCTCATCCTGCGGAGTTCCCAGGAGATCGGAGACATCGAGCGATCCGACATCTTCCAGGACGGCAGCGAAGCACTCCTCAATCTCGGCGGCGCTCATGTGTTCATCGTCGCGCAACCGAACCTCGACGCCTGTCCGGACTTCTCGCCGCGCCCGAGCAATATTTCGTGACACGGTGGCCTCGTGCTCGCCGAGGGCGCGCCCGATCTGCGCGAGTGTCAGATCCTGCGCATAGTAGTAGGCGAGCCTGAGCCTGTCCCGCGCTGCCAGAGCAGCAACGACAACGGTCACCGTCCGTCGCATCAACTCGATGTACCCGGAAGGCTGATGCCGATGAGCGTCGCTCCGGACCGGCATGCTGTCTTCCTCGTCGGGTAGGGCCTCGAACCGTCGCGTGTGCCGAACGCGATCCACATGCCGCTGCGCAAGGATCGCGCGCAGCCATGTGCTCAGGCTGCTGCGGCCATGGAAGTACGCGAACAACGAGCGCCGCACGCCATCGCGCTCGACCAAGCCGAACAGCTCACCGTAGAGCGAGTCCGCAAGCTCGCGCGACCCTCCCGATGAATCGATGGCGTCCGCGGCCCTGTAGAGGACGGGCCGATGTTCACGAACGAAGTGCTCCCATGCGCCATCGTGTCCGCTGGCGCATGCACACGCCAGGGCAAGGTCCTCCAGGTGCAGCGAGGATAGATACCGATCAATCTCCCGCATATCAGGCTCGCTCGTGAACGCCTTCGCGATACTGCGTTCGAGGACGGCGGCAAAGTCGTCGACAGACACAGCCCAGCGGTCGGCGCGCGCCTTGCGGTGCATCCGCGCAACGGTGCTCTCCGGCAACCGCCAGGATGGCATGTGCCCATTATGGAACGTGACGTTTGTTGCAGGGCGAATGCGGCGTTTGCGCCGTTGTTACACCAGGGAGGCGCCGGGCGAAACCACCTATCATCGTTTCCGGCAGGTATCCTATGACAACGGCACGGCCAGAGTCGCGGCTCCAGCAGAGCCTTGATGAGGTCACACGGCTGCTGGACAGGCACCGCGTGCTCGAGACGCTGACGCATCGACAGGAAGGCCCGAAGCGCGACCTCCTCGAGCACCTTCAACACAAGCAGAATCTGGTCGAACTGCACAAGCGCGTGCGTGCGATGCACGCAGCCGATGTGGCATTCGTGCTCGAGGCGCTGCCACCGGACGATCGTCAAACGGTGTGGGAAGAAGTACAGCCCGATCAAGCCGGCCTGGTGTTCGTCGAAGTGTCGTCGGCCGTCCGCGAATGGCTGGTGGAGCGGACCCCGCACGAGGCCCTCGTCGCGCTGCTCACCACGCTCGACCCCGAAGACCTCGGGTACGTCTCGGACGACTTGCCGCCAGAAATTCTCGAGAGTGTGTCGCGCACGCTGGAGTCGAGAGATCGTCAGGCATTCGAAGCAGCGATCCAGTACGACGAGACACAGATCGGCCACCACATGACGCACGAATGGGTCGCCGTGCCTGAGACCTACACGATCCAGCAGGTGCTCGCAGATCTGCGGTCGCGCGGCGAGTTGCCTTCCCAGACCGATCGCTTGTTCGTGGTCGATGCCCGGCACGTACTGCGCGGGTCTGTCCCATTGCAGACGCTCCTGGTGACCGATCCGTCACAGCCTGTAGTGGGCCTGGCGATGCCCGACACGGTCACGTTCGTGCCGCTCGACCAGGTTCAACAGGCCGCCAGCGCATTCGAGCGGTACGATCTC
>JAICEG010000468.1 GCA_025924295.1 Vicinamibacteria bacterium | reverse complement strand
GCCCTGAACCTGTCGGTGAGCCAGGTCGTCGCCGCGCTCCGTTCCGAGAACCAGAACACGCCGCTCGGCGAGATCTTCCAGGGCGACTCCACCTTCCTCGTTCGCAGCCAGGGTCAGTTCCAGAGCATCGAGGACATCAGGAACATCGTGGTGCTGACGCGCGAGGGTGTCCCCGTCTACATGCGCGACATCGCCGAGGTCAGCGACACGACCGAGCAGCGCCGCTCGTTCCTGCGGATCAACGGCAACCCCGGCGTGCAGATCCAGGTTCAGAAGCAGTCCGGCAAGAACACCGTCGCCGTCGCCGCCGCCGTCCGGCGGGAAGTCGACCGGGTCAACCGCGAGGTGCCGGGCATCAAGATGATCGTCACGCAGGACAACGCGGTCTTCATTCAGCGCGCCATCGACAACGTGCAGGAGCACGCACTGGTTGGCGGCGTCCTTGTCGTCCTGATCATCTTCGCCTTCCTGCGCGATTTCCGTTCGACGCTGATCGTCTGCACGTCGATTCCCGTGTCGGTCGTCGGCACGTTTGCGCTGCTCTACTTCGGCGGCTTCACGCTCAACACGATGACCTTCGGCGGTCTCGCGCTCGGCATCGGCATGATCGTCGACGCCGCGATCGTCGTGCTCGAGAACACGCACCGTCATCTCCACATGGGCAAGGACAAGATGACGGCGGCGATCGACGGCAGCGAAGAAGTCTGGTCCGCGATTCTCGCCTCGACGCTGACGCACATCGCCGTGTTCATCCCGCTGCTCTTCCTGTCGGGCACGGCGAGCATCATGTTCACGCAGCTGTCGGTCGTCGTCATGTTCTCGCTCGCGATGTCGCTCTTCGTGGCAGTGACGATCGTCCCGGTGCTCTGCTCGCGCTGGCTGAAGACGCCGGACGAGGAGGCGCAGGCAACCGGCATCATGGCGCGCTTGTTCCGCCTGAGCGAGCGCTTCCTCGAGACGATGGACGAGAGCTACCGCAAGGCGATCCACGTCGCGCTGAACCACCGGCCGACCGTCCTGGCGGGCGCCGCCGCGCTGGTCGTCGGGGCTGTGCTCCTCTATCCGATGGTCAGCGTCGAGCTCATGCCTCAGACAGACGAGGGTGAGGTCAACGTCAACGCCGAGCTCCCGGTTGGTACGCGAATCGAGCGGACCGAGGAAGCGCTGCTGCGGCTCGAGGACATGATTCGCGAACGCGTACCAGAGGCGGTCACGATCATGACCCAGGGCGGTGGAGGCGGTAACAACTGGCAGACCGGCGGAGGCCAGACCCACCGCGGCCAGATCCGCATGATCCTGGTGCCGCGCGAGGAACGAACGCGAACCAACGAAGAGATCGCCTTCGCCCTTCGCCGCGAGCTCACGGGCCTGCCCGGCGTCGCCGTGCGTGCCAATCCTTCCGGCGGCAACAACCAGATCATGCGGTTCCTGAGCGGCGGCGGCGGGAACAACAACGGCGGCTCGAGCCGGCTGCAGGTCGAGATCCGCGGTCACGACCTCGACGATGCGCGGCGCGTTGCGCAGGACGTGCGTGGCGTCATGGAAAACACGCCTGGCGTTGCCGACGTGAACATCGGGCGCGAAGAAGGCCGCCCCGAGATCGCCGTCCGCGTCGATCGGCCGAAGGCGGCGATGCTCGGCATGTCGGTTGGTAGCGTGGCCACAACCATCCAGACGAACGTCGCTGGCACCACGGCGGCGCAGTTCCGCGAGCGCGGCAACGAGTACCCGGTGGTCGTGCGACTGCGCGAAGCTGACCGCGAGGAAATCTCCGACGTGGGTGACGTGCTGCTGAGCACGCCGACGGGACAGGTCGTCCCGGCGAAGAACGTGTTGGCCGTCAACCGGGAGGCCGGCCCGGTTCAGATCGATCGCCAGAACATGGAGCGCATCACCCGGGTCAACGGCGAAACGGAAGTCCCGCTCAGTGAAGCCGTCGAGGCCGTTCAAGCACGACTCACCCAGGTCAACGTGCCACCAGACTTTGCGGTCGGGTTCGGTCCCGAGCTCGAGGAACAGCAGCGCTCGTTCGCGCAGCTTCGTCTCGTGCTGATCCTCGCCGTAATCCTCGTCTACGCCGTCATGGCCTCGCAGTACGAGTCACTGCGCGACCCGTTCATCATCATGTTCTCGGTGCCGGTTGCCGGCATCGGTGTCGTGCTCAGCCTGCTGCTCACCGGTTCGTCATTCAGCATGCAGGCCTACATCGGCATCATCATGCTGGCGGGGATCGTGGTCAGCAATGCCATCCTCCTCGTTGACTACATCAACACGCTGCGCCGGCGCGACGGGCTGCCGATTCGAGAGGCGGTCGAGCTCGGCGGCCGCACACGACTGCGCCCGATCCTGATGACGTCGATTGCCACCATGCTCGGCCTGGTCCCGATGGCCATCGGTGTTGGCGAAGGCGGCGAACTCCAGGCGCCGCTCGCGCGCGTCGTCATCGGCGGCCTGCTGACGTCGACGATCGTCACACTCGTCCTCGTGCCCGCTGTCTATACGCTCTTCGAGGAAGGCTGGTCGGGAATCTTCAGAAGGACGGCAAAGTCTCACTAGTCATCTCGGGCGCGTCTAAGACACGCGCCGCCTACCAACCGTCATACTCGTCGAGGCGGGTCGGAAGACCCGCCTTTTTTCTTCTTTGGTCAGGTATTCAGCGCGGCCAGCAGCTCAACTACCGTCCGGCCTGTGACCGGATCTTTCCAATCGGCAGCTATCTCCGCTAGCGGCTCCAGCACGAAGCGCCGCTCCCTGAACCGCGGGTGAGGCACGATGAGATCCCGTGTGTCGACGATGTCGTCGCCGTAGAGGATCAAATCGAGATCGAGCGTTCGCGCTGCCCCGGGATACGGACGTTCGCGGCCAAATCGCTTTTCGATGTCGAGCAGCACGGCGAGCAGGTCGTGCGCGGAGAGCCGCGTCTCCCCCACTGCTGCCGCGTTGAGAAAGGTCGGCTGCTCGCCGACGCCAACCGGCGCCGTGTCGTAGAAGCTGGAAGAGCGGATGCCTTCGATGGAGGGGCGAAGCGCGTCGAGAGCCGCCCGCAGGTAGCCGTCGCGATCGCCGAGATTGCTCCCGAGGGCGACAGCGACGCGAGAAATGACTACTCCTGCCAGCGCGTCGGCAGAACGGCGCCGACACGCTCTGCACCGATCGTTCGTTTCCCGATGACGTCCTCGAGGCCGGACGCACCCTGCTCGAACAGGCGCTGGTGCTCGACCGACTCACCGAGCACGACACCAAGCATGGTGCGATGCCGCGCGTGGGTCACTCCGGCCATCTTCGGCCGCCAACGCTCGACGAACGCCGCAAGGTGACGCCCGTCGTCCTGCAGGATGTCGCGGTACGCCGATACGGGTGCGTTCTTGCCCGCTTTCGCAACAGGCGGAACGGGAATCTCACTTGCGGCTGACGGCATCGGCGCGCCCAGCTCCTCGAGCGCAGACTGCAGCCATGTGAGATGTGTCTCCTCGCGCGCGATCACGTATTGATACGCGTTGTTGAAGTCGTAGTTGCTGACCACACGAGCACCAGCCTCGTGACGCTGAATCAGCGCCACACGGTCGGCGGTGATCGCGGTCAGCAGCGATCGAAGTTCGTCCTGCTGCACGTCGTCTCTACCCCTGCTTTTCCTTGCAGCTCTTACAG
>JAICEG010000467.1 GCA_025924295.1 Vicinamibacteria bacterium | reverse complement strand
AGCCGTCCGTGCCCGTTCCGACAATTCATGTACTCGAAACGCGTCGAGCGCTGCATGTCCTGAGTACGTCGAAGCCGGCTCTTGCAGCGCGGGCACTTCGCGACGTCGGCGTTGGTGTGCGCCGGCCGCGTCAGCTTCTCGCCGATGAGGCGGAAGAGCGCCAGCGTCGAACCCGGCGTGAGCGCAACGCTCTCACTCATGTCGAACCAGAACGACTGGCAGGCGTGACAAATGTCGATGGCCACCGAGCGTCCGAGATGACCGTCGAATGTCTCCTCCTGCATGGAGGTGCCGCAGCGCGGACAATCCACGAGCGCCATTGTCTCACGCCACGAAGAAGGCCTATGTCGCTTCGTGATCCTCGTGGCCACATCTTCGTGGCCGAGAGGTAGAATGCGCCGCATGACGCGAGTACTTTCACCGGTGGCTGCCGTGTTGATTGCCGTTGCCGTCGTGAGCGCGCAGGTCGGTCCGGGCTCGGAGGCACCGGCCTTCAAAGTCGATCCCTCGTGGCCGAAGATCCCGAACAACTGGCAATTCGGGCAGGTCGCAAGCGTCTCCATCGACGCCCAGGATCACGTGTGGGTGCTGCAACGTCCGGGCACGTTGAGCCCCGAGGAGAAGGGACGCGCGGCACCACCGGTCCTGGAATTCGATGCGTCGGGTAACTTCATCCAGGCATGGGGCGGGCCGGGACAGGGCTACGAGTGGCCGAACTCGGAGCACGGTGTCTACGTGGACCCGAAGGGGTTCGTCTGGATTGGCGGCAACGGTGACAAGGACCACCAGATCCTCAAGTTCACCAGGCAGGGAAAGTTCGTGATGCAGATCGGCCGTGCCGGCCAGAGCAAGGGAAACGCGGACACCACCAACTTGAATCAGCCCGCTGACGCATTCGTCTTCGCCAAGACGAACGAACTGATCGTGGCCGACGGCTACGGCAACCGGCGCGTGATCGTCTTCGACGCTGATACCGGCAAGTTCAAACGGATGTGGGGCGCCTTCGGCAACGTGCCAACCGATGCTGCGCCCAATCCCGCGCCCGCCGACGCCGACCCGCGTGGCGCACCGCAGTTCGTCCAACCGGTCCACGCTGCGCGCGTTTCGAACGACGGGATGGTGTATGTGTCGGACCGCGGCGGGAAGCGCGTCCAGGTCTTCACGCTCGACGGAAAGTATGTCAACCAGGTGTTCATCGGCCGCGAGTGCAAGGCGCCGGAATGCGGTAACGGAACGACCGCGGCAAGCACCGCGTTCTCAACCGACCCGCAGCAACGGTTCCTCTACGTCGGCAACCGCAGCCAGGCAAAGGTGATGATCTTCGACCGCAAATCGCTCGCGCTCCTCAGCGCGTTCGGGCAATGGGGTTCTGCGCCGGGAGAGTTCGGCACGCTGCATCACATGGCCGCCGACTCGAAGGGCAACCTCTACGTAACTGAAGTGACTCCACTCAAACCAGAGAACAGGCGGATCCAGAAATTTGTGTTCACCGGCCCGTCACGAGTGAATTAGAGGCTAGTACCTACTGAGTCGCACCCTCACTTGCCGAGACTGCGCCGTCGAGGATCGCGCGACGGCGAAGACCTCTGTCCCTCGACTGAGCAGCCGCGGCGTCTTGAGCAGATACGGTGTGGGCCATTCCGCAGGCGGCTCGGTCAGCGCCAGCAGGACATCGGTGCCGCCATCAGGCCGCCGGGCGGACACTTCGAGCGCCGACAGACCAGCGACGTTCTCCGGCTGAATCGCCCAAACGCGCGTCTCACGCGTCAGCCTGACCGGCTTGTCGACAACCAGGTCCGTCGCCGCGCGTGTGTCCGGTGCGGTCGCAAAGAACACACCAAGCGTGCTGCGGTCTATGGTCTGTTCGGTCGCCCCGCGGAGATGGACGTCGACGACAACGCGGGAACGCGCAGGCAGGCGATAGGCGACACCCTCGGGCAGGCTCACGAAGCCGTGCCACGGCGTCCAACTTCCAAGCCACTGCCCGGTGCTTTCGAGGCTGAAGGTGGCCGCTCGCACGACGCGACGATCGCCCGGCATGAATTCCAGCGCTCGCACCTGGCGCGCGGCCGCGAGGCCGAGATCGACCACGACCTTCGTCGTGGTGTCGCCCGCTTTCGCATCGATTGCAATCGGTTGGAGTGGCCGGAGGAGATCCGGTTCACCCAGTTGCCAGTGATCTGTGTGTGGCGTCGCGCGGATCTCTTTGGTCGCCGCGGTCTTCGGGTCGATCACATTGAGGAACACCCTGCCGCCGTTTCGCGGTCCAAGCCCCTCGACCCACGACACGAGGAACTGCGATTCGCGCACGGTGAGGTGGTTGTCGTTGAGGAACTCACCGTACCCGGCCACCGCCGGCCACGGCGGCATGTGACGACGCAGCACGGAGGCGCGCATTGCGCGTCCCTGCAGCCACGTCTGCTCGTAGGTCTCGAGCGGAAACGACAGCCCCTTCTCCATGTGACACATCACGCATCGCTGATTCAGGATCCGCACGATCTCCCGATCGAACAGCACCGTCGTCGTCAGCGAGCCGTGCGACTGGACCGGCTCCGGCCACGCGATGCACAGCGCGATGCCGAGAGCCAACAGCCCGGAGCCGATGGCCCGCATCATCGCCCACGTACCTCGAACGTCGTCACGAACGTGTGGACCATGTCGCGACGCCGGAACTGCGTCCACGCGCGATACCGGCCCGGCTTCGGCATCAGGCCGTCGAAGATCACCGTCGGTCCCCCGCGCAGCTTCTCGAGATCCGCACCCGGCGGGATCAGGAACTGCGGCATGTCCTCGTCGTCGTTGCCACCCGGCACGATGTCGAGCGAGTGAGAGTGCACGTACTCGTTGAGGTCTTCGCTCATGATGAGCGTGTGCCCGAACGCCCCGAGGTAGGTCTGCAAATCGGTGACTGGCTGCTTCGTCGTAGCATCCGTCAGCTCGAATTGCAGATGACCGTAGAGCCCGGCCAGGAATGGGGCCGGGTCGTAACTGACGGTGGCCGTGAGGCCGTCGACGGTCTGCGTGTTGTTCACGTCAGGTGTCAGCCGTGCCGAGCCCTCAACGAGATTGCCCTTGTAGCCAGCGGTCACCAGCGGACGCGCGATGAACTGTGACGCACCGCCGGCAGGAAGAAAGTCGGACAGCACCTTGTAGTAGCCCGCCTTCGGCACCGTGACGTCGATGACCCACGTCCCATCCGGCTGGAGCTCGGGGTGAATGTGCTGAAAGTGGGTCATGTCCTGGCTGATGACAAAGAGATGAAACTGTCGTTCGTGCACGGTTTCGAACTTGCGGATGCGTTCACCTGTACCTGGATGAGAGATGCGGAACTGCCACTTCGCTGGCTTGCCAGCCTGCACGACCGCAGGCACTGTGGTGAGGTCGAGACCGTAGTCGCGGACGTCGAACGGCGCGCCGCGCACGAGCGCCATGCCGCAGCGTGGACACGTGCCGGCGATGTCGAGCGTGTAGTCCGGATGCATCGGGCACACGAACGCGGTCTCGCCGTCCGGTGAGTCGGTGAGCGTCGGTGACTGCTGCGCCTGCACGAAGAGCGTGACCAGCAGGCAGATCGTCAGCGTGGCGATCGCGGCGAACACAGGATGTGCGAGCCGCGGAGGGAACCTGGTCGCCCTCCAGCGATCAGCGATGCGGGCTCGTTGCATT
>JAICEG010000466.1 GCA_025924295.1 Vicinamibacteria bacterium | reverse complement strand
GCTGAAGCCAACGCCGCGAGTCGAGCGGCGCTCCACCTGCGTCTGCAGGCTGTTGTACCTGGACGTCCCGGTCGTCTCGTAGAGCGTGATGCTGCCGTAGCCGAGATACGGCCGGAGCGCATTCGGGTTGACACCCGGGTTCCTCTGAATCGTCCCCGCCTGGAGCTGGTTGATGTTGCGCGCGCGCTCGAGATTGGAGGCCGAGCGGCCGACGTAGGACAGCGTCCCGCGCATCGTCCAAGGCAATTCCCGGTCGACCGTCGCATTCCACGCCCACGACGTGGGATTGGTGAAATCGGGAGACTGCATGGCACCCACGAGCGGGAAGTTGCGTGTCGACGCGCCACCAGGCGCATCGACGATCCCGTTGATGACCGTCTGCATCTCCGAGAGAGGCGCGTTGAAGCCGTACGCCGCCGTCGTGTTGATCTGCACGCGGTTCAGGAAGCGGCCGACGCCAGCGCGAAACGTCGTCAGCTCGTTGATCGCATACGCCATACCCAGCCGCGGCTGGAAGCCGTCCTTCGGCGTTTCCGAGAAGCCATTCGGCACACCGTGGTAGAGACGTTGGAAGTTCGCAAGCTGCGGGAACTCCGCCAGCGCGTCGTCGCTCGGGCTGTCGCCGGGAAGCGTCATGCCGTTGAAGCGATCTCCGCTGACCACGAACCCGCCGGTTCGATCGATGACCGGAGCCGTGGCCTGGTCGTAGAACTGCGACTGGAACGACGCCATCGCCTCGTTCCTGACGCCCCACGGCTGCCACAGCGAGTAGCGGAGACCGAGTTCGAGCGTGAGGTCGCGCGTCGGTCTCCAGCTGTCCTGCGCGTACATGTCGTAGGCCATCGCCAGCCATCTCGTGTTCGGCTTGGTGCCGAACTCGGTGTAATCGTCGAAGAGCCCGAGGACGACATTTGCCATGGAGTACCCTGTGCCCCCTGCGCGGGTATCCGTGAAGCGGAATGATCCGTTCTGATTTGTCGTCGCCGGCGCCTGCGCAAAGCTCAACTGGATCTGATCGTTCATCCCCGATCGCTCGATGCTCACACCGGCTTTAAGCGTGTGGTTGCCGCTGATCTTGGTGACGTTGTCCGACCACAAGAATACGAAGTCGTTCCACGCTCCCGGATACGCGGCGTTGTTGATCGCCGTGAACCCGGTGACGGAGACGTTGGGGATCTTGTCCGGATCGAGCTTGGTTCCCGGGAAGAGGTACGGGTAGTTGATGCCGACCTCGCTTTGAATCGGATACATGAACGCCGTGGTCCCGCCCGGGCAGTAGTCGCAGTTACGCTGGCCGAAGTACTTCGACGGGCTCGTCGACCCCCACGAGAACGAGAACTCGTTGATGAGCGACGACGAGAGTGTGCTGGTCAGCGTGGCCGCAAGTGTCCGGCCCGGATAGTCCCAGATGGTGGAGTACACGCCCATCGGCTCGGGATCGTTCCAGACGTTCGGCGCCCACGTGTGGCGCACGGCCACCCGGTGATTCGAGGTCGGCACCCAATCGATCTTGATGCTGTCCTTCCGCTGGTTGTTGAAGAACGACGGATTACCGATCCAGTTGTTGGCGCCCTGCTGGAACCCGGGAATCGGCATCGGGTAGGCATTCAGAAGGGCCTGGCCCTGCGGGCTGATGCGGTTGCGCGGGATGACGTTCCCCGGGAAGGGCAAGCCGGTCAGCGGATCACGGATGACGCGGCCTGGCAGCAGTGCGCTGAAGTCGCCATTGCGCATCGCCTGGGTGGGGACGTTTGCGGTCTGCTCTTCGACCGTGCGATCGCGCTGCCACTCCTGGCCCCAGAAGAAGAACAGCTGCTGCTTGTTGTCGTTGAACGCGCCAGGGATGTAGATCGGGCCGCCGAGCGTGAAGCCGTAGGCGTTGTACTTATGCGGCGACTTCTCGAGACCGGCGCGCTTGCGCGACCACGTGTTGGCATCGAGCGCGTCGTTCTGATGGGTCCAGAACACGTTCCCGCGAAAGCTCTGGGTGCCGCTCTTGGTCACCATCCGGAGTTGCCCCGCCGACGAGCGGCCGTACTCGGCCTGGTAGTTCGTCGTGAGGACCTGGACTTCGGCGACGGTGTCGAAGTTCTGTGCCCCCATCGTGAAGCCGCCGGCGGCGCGCACGCGAATCGACGGCGCACCATCGATGGTCGTCATGAATTCATCGGCGCGACCGCCGTTGATCGACGTCACGCCGGTCGCGAACGTGCCGGTGCCGGTCGGAACGGAGCCGCCCATGTTGTTGCCGACGACGCCGGGAGCGAGCTGCGCGACCTGCGACGCGCGTCGTCCGCTCAGCGGTGTTTCGGCGATCTGCTCCGCGCGCAGCGTGCGCCCGATCACAGAGGTGTCGACGAGCGTCGTCGCGGCCTCGACCTGAATCGTCTCCGACAGCGCCCCGACTTCGAGCGCGACGTCGACCCTGATGTTGACCCCCGCGTTCACCTGCACGTCGGACTTCGTGATGGGCCTGAAGCCCGACAGCATCGCGGTGATCTGGTACTGCCCGACCGGCACGTTGGGAAAGGTGTACAGACCGGCTTCGTTCGTCACCGCCTGACGCTCGATCTTGGTGCCGATGTTCACGAGCGTGACATCAACGCCGGGCAGCACGGCCCCGGTCGAGTCCGAGACGACGCCGGAGATCTGTGCCGAGTCGAATTGTGCGTAAGCGGAGGGGGCGCAGAGCAGGACGGCAGCACACGTGGCGGCAACGCAGCGCCAATTCATAGGGCCTCCAGTCGTCAGGGACCGAGTGAACCGAGGACTGATATGTCTCTGGCGGACGCTTTGTAGCAATACGCTCGCGCGACGTCAAGCCTGTGCGGATACTGCCGCGTGACTGCGGTTTGCCTGATTGGAGAGCTGCCGCTCAGCGGCGCTGCGGGCCGCGAACATCGCAGCCAGATCGCAAGACAGGCGCGTTACTTTTCGTTCGAAGTAGTCAGCTCTGGTGTCCGCACGGATGTGAGGCCGTAGTAGCTGGCCACGCATCCGTTGATCCAGTGGTTCTCGTCTGCAGCTATACCGCCCCAGAATAGGCCGTCCGGCCTGATGGTCATGGCGTTCACCAGAAGAGCCGTCCCGCGATTACTCGATGCACGAAGAATCGTCTCGCGCGCCTGCTGCGCTGCGAGGTACTCGGGGCCCTGAGGCAATGTTCGAAAGGCATGAACCGTTCCGGGAGCAGTCACCATCAGGGCGACGAGGGCGCCGGCGATGACCAGGTCGAGCGCGGGCCTCATCTGGAGACGGGCGCGCAGCACCGCCCAACCTCGCGAGGTCTCGTCGAGCACGCGGCCAACAGCCCAGACCGCGGTCACCAGGAAACAGAAGTACGTGACGTTGTACGTGCGTCCCTCGCCCGTGTGATTCACGGCACCGTACTCCCAATACAGAGGGAACAGCGTGATGTAGACGACAGCCAACGGAACCAAGATCGCCGTACCCACTCGGGACCCTCGCCGTGGCGCGGATGAGTCCAGCCGCGGCCCGCGCCACCACCAGGCGGCGAACGCGGCCACCCACAGCAAAGGATACGAGGCGAAATCCGCCAGGAATCGTACTGACTGGCGCCCTGTCTCACTCAGGGCAAACCCCAGATTGTGGCGCGAGGGAATGTCCGGGTACGAATTGCTTCGGATCGCATTGCCAGGAGCGGCCAG
>JAICEG010000465.1 GCA_025924295.1 Vicinamibacteria bacterium | reverse complement strand
CTCCTCCCACAGAATCTCGCCGGCCGACCTCTATGACCGGACGCGCGAGCATCACGAGGCGTGCTCCCAGCGTCTGGCACGACTGCGCAATGAGGGCATCTACACGCCCCCCAGCCTTCAAGGCACGCTGGTGCATCCGGCGACCGGTGGCGGCGCCAACTGGTCGGGGGGCTCGTTCGACCCCGTGCGACGACTGCTGTTCGTTCCCGTCAACAACATGGGCGTCGAGATACGGCTCGTCCCCACGGGCCGGGATACGGGTGAGCGCTACCGCGTCGATGGGCACACGCCGTTCGCGCACGATGGCTGGCCATGCAACCGCCCGCCGTGGGGTCGCCTCGTCGCGGTCGACGTCGACAACGGCGAGATCGCATGGTCGGTGTCGACGAGCACCGGTCCCGACGATCCTGGCAACTCGAGTTACGGACCGCCGCTATCGACTGCGGGCGGACTGGTATTTCACGGGGGCACATGGTGGCCCGTGCTGCGCATCCACGACGCGACGACGGGCGCGCGTATCGGCCGGCTCGAACTCCCTGCCGGAGTGCACGGAGGAACGATCTCTTACAAGCTGCGACCCGAAGGTCGCCAGTACGTCGTCGTGGCGGCCGGTGGGCACGACGTGCTCGGGTCACCAAAGGGGGACTACGTCGTCGCCTGGGCGCTGCCGCAACCCGACCGAGCCCGCTAGTTGCGAAGCAGCGACCAGCCCGCAGGGTTCAGGGCCGCCTGAAAGCGTCTTCTGTATCCCCTATCACCTCGAAATTCGATTGCTGCTGTTCACGCACACCAAGGGGTCCGTACACGGTAGCGACAATCGAATACGTGCCGGGCGGCAGCGATTTCCACCTGAAAAAGTGATGCTTCGCGGCGTCGGCCCCGTCGAGCTGCGTGTCGCTGCTGCGAGCGAACTGCTCGCCGTCAATCAGAACCCGCAGCAGACGATTGTCAGGGTGCGGTGAAACTCTGACCAGGGTTTGCAACGATGCCGGAGCCACCGCGAACCTGGTTGCGAGTCGCAGCTCGAGCGCCGGATCCGGCGCGCCCGCGGACGCGGCCGTCTGCGGCGGCAAGAGTCGCGCATCGTAAAACCGCGTCGCATTCGCTCGGGCGGCCACCCCCTGTGCTGACGCTCCGCAGCCCGTCACCAGCAGCGCGTATATCGCCAGACCGGAAACCGTTCGTCGCCCGTTCATGAAACACCTCTTTCACAGTCCGAAGGTCCCTGATCTGTTCAACGGTGAACGGGCAGTATCGGAACAGCGAAAGGATGGCTGTCTATCGGACTGTTAGCGTGAGGGCGAGTCGAGGTGTGGATGGGCTACTTCGTACACTCGCCAGTCCGCCTGGCGTTCACCTTCGACGAGATCGCACCGTGGGCGGTCTTCCCTTTGGTGACATTGGTGTACCAGTCGGGGCCATAGGTGACGTCGTGGGTGTAGGTCGACACGAAGCCGCCATCCTTGCAAGTGAGCGCGAAGGTCAGCCTGCCTCCGGCTGCCGTCTTGACGTTGCTCACCTTGCAGTCGGTTTCCTCTGCGGCCGCGGCCAGCATCTTCACCACGTCTTTGGCGTCCTCGGGCGTCATGCAAAAGTTGTCCTTGTGCCGTGCGATGGCTCCGGACACTTCGGTGTCGAATACCCTCTCGTAAAGTCCCGGGCGGAGAGTCACTTGTGCCTCAGCGTGTGCGCACGTGGCGAGCGTGATCGCCACGACGATACTGCCCGGCAGTCTGGTCGATCTCATTCTTCAGTATCCCGACGCAAGCGTCCTCGCATTGTCGCGATGTCGTCAAGGTCTTTGATGCTCGCGCACGCCTGAACTCTTAATTCATTAATTGACATCGCCCCACGCGCGATGCTACAGTCCGTCCGTGAAATCTGAATTGTTTAAGACTAATGCTGGCCCATGGCGAGAAAGCCGTCTCCTGCGCTGACCGACGCCGAGGCCCGGGTCATGGCCGTGCTCTGGCGGCTCAATACCGCCTCGGTCGGGGATGTCGTCGCTGCGCTCACCAAGAGGCGCGCGGTGAACTACAGCACCGTCCAGACCATCCTCAGGATTCTGGAGACGAAGGGCTACGTGACGCACGACAAGGTCGCCCGCGCATTCGTCTATCGGGCCGTCGTGGACGAGCGGCAGGCACGGCGGCGGGCACTGCGGCACCTGGTCAGCCGGTTGTTCGAGGGATCGCCGAGTCTGCTCGTGCTCAACGTGCTCGAAGACGAAGACATCGATCCGGCGGAACGAGAGCAGCTCAAGAAACTGATTGAGCGCGCCTAGGAGCTCATATGGACGCTGTGCTGAATTGGCTGTGGCAGGGTTGCGTCGTTGCGCTCGCGCTGTTTGCGATGCTGCGCCTCCTCGAGCGCGCCCGCGCCAACGTGCGCTACCTGGTCTGCTGGGCCGCGCTGTTGCTCGTCGTCGCCTTGCCCGTGCTCCCCTGGCTCGCATCGCCGGGGCCGCAACATGTTGCACCTGGTGCGGCACCGAGTGGCGCCCTCGTATCCGTCCCCGACGCCTGGTGGGCATCGCTTGCGGCGATGCTGTTCGCCTGGACCGCGTGGGCGAGCATCCACACTGTCAGGTTCGTCTGGGCCATGGTGGCCCTTCGTCGAGCGCGGGTACGCAGCCGCGCCTTCCCGATGCAGCTCGAATCACTGCTGCCTCATTGGAGACACGTCCGCAACAAGGGACGTCGCCCCACGCTCGGCCTCTCGGAGGCAGTGACGACGGCCGCGGTGCTCGGGTGTGGAGCGCCCGTGATCGCGGTAGCGCCGTCGCTGGTGGCGACGCTCGATCCTGACGAACTCGATCGAGTGTTGATTCACGAATGGGCACACGTGCAGCGATACGACGAGCTCGTCAACATTCTGCAGGTCCTCGTCCGCGTCATCGTCGGATGGCATCCAGCGGTGTGGTGGATCGATCGGCGGCTTCACATCGAGCGTGAGATCGCGTGTGACGAGATCACCATCGAGATCACCGGCTCGGCAAAGTCGTACGCCGCATGCCTGGTGAAGCTTGCCGGCCGCAACGGAGGCGAGCGAACTGCTTTGGCTGCACCGGCAGCGCTGATGGCGTCTGGTCTGCGCGCTCGCGTGACGAGGATCGTCTGTCGTCACGCATTCATCCCGCCTCTCGTGTCTCGCGGCATCGCCACCGCGATCGTGTCGGCACTATGCCTGGTGTCGATGACCGCGGGTGGACTGACGCTGGTCGGGTCGACTGTGCTGGCGTTGCCCTTCGATTCGCTCCAGGCCATCGGCACCAGGCTCGAAAGCGTCACGCCGATCGCGATTCCGACCGTCTCTTCGCAAGTCGAGTCGGCACCATCACGCCAGACTGCGCCTTCCCCACCGTCGGCCCGGCGTCCGATCGCAGAAGAGCCGACGCCCGTCACACCGGCGGCAGCCGATCCGGGAGAGCAGCGCACATCCGCAACTCAAAGCACCGTCGATTCGACCGAACCGCACTTGACCGCCGAGAGTCGTGCAGAGACCAGGGGCGTGCCGGAACCATCGGCCGTCGTTGCCGATACACCACACGAGTTGCCGCACGCGGCCGTCGAGGTCAGTCGATCGCCCTGGATTGCGGCAGCAGACGGTGGAACTGCGATCGCACGAATATCGGCCGACGGTGGGACCGCCATCGGTCGGAAGTCGAAGGAGGCCGGCGTTGCG